>NZ_JBEOUR010000093.1:0-10682 GCF_040302605.1 Microbacterium sp. NPDC097977 | reverse complement strand
CGGGCGCGGGAGACCTCGGCCGGATCGACGATCATCGTGACCGGTTCGAACTCGGCGACCGCGTGCGCGACCTCGGTCCAGGTCGCGTAGCCCTCGTCGCGCTCTGACGCCGTCTCGCCCAGGGTCGGCCCCTCGGCGGGGAACGCCATCCAGGTGCGGTCGTGCGGTGCCGTCTCTGCGGGCATGTGCCAGGCCATGATTCGTCTCCCTCGCTGTCGATCCCTCTGTCGAGGCTGCGGAGCCGTGATCGCTATTGAACACGTGATCAACGAGTGATACGGTAGCCCGTGATGAAGACCACGTCAAGAGCCGCCGCGCCTCGCCGGCTGCCGCCCGAGGAGCGCGAACGCTCGATCCTCGACGGCGCCGTATCGCTCGCCGGCGAGAGCGGACTCGAGGCGCTCACGGTGCGCGCCGTCGCCGCCAGGGTCGGGGTCACGCCTGCGCTCGTGGCCCATTACCGCCCGGTCATGGAATCGTTCGTCGCCGAGGTCTTCACGACGATCGTCTCCGCCGAACGCGACGAAGTCATCGCCTCGTACGACGACGGGGTCGACCTGCGCACCAACCTGCTGCGGCTCATCGAGACGCTGCTCGACGACTCCCGCGACGACGTCGCCATGGTGTGGGTGCAGTCCTGGGCGCTCGGCGCCCGCAATGAAGCGCTCGGTGCGCGGGTGCGCGCCGAGATGGACCTCTGGCACAGCGCGCTCGAAGACCTCATCGCCCGCGCCGCCGCCGAGGCCGCCGACATCAGGGTCGACCCCGCATCCTCCGCGTGGATGCTGCTGGCCATGGTCGACGGCATGAGCGCGCACTCGCTCGTGCACTGGGCACCCCGCGACCGCACCGATCTCGCCCGCCGCACTCTCGCCGCCGTGCTCGACGCCCCGTCCACGACCACGACCCCCACGACCTCGGCATCCACCACCGCGGCGTCCACGACCACGACCCCCGTATCGCCCGCAGGAACCCACAGTTAGGGACAGCTCATGGGAGCAGAACGCATGCACGCGGCCTCGGCCGAATCGACGGCGATCGTCGACGCCGTGCTCGACTACTCGCGACGACGGATGCTCGCGGCCGACGTGCCGCTCGACAAGCCGCAGTCCCCGGCCGAGCTCGACCGGCTCGTCGGCACCACCATCACCGACGGCGGTCTCGGATCGCAGCGGGCACTCAGCGTGTTCGAGCACATCCTCGCACCCGCGTGCCTGACGACGAGCCACCCGTCGTACCTGTCGTTCATCCCCACCGCGCCGACCATCGCCTCGATCGCGTTCGACCTGGTGGTCTCGGCATCCGGTCTCTACGGGGGCAGTTGGCTCGAAGGCGCGGGTGCGGTCCATGCCGAGAACGAGGTGCTGTCGTTCCTCGCCTCCGAGTTCGGGCTCCCCGACACGGCCGGCGGCGTCTTCGTGCAGGGCGGCACGATCGGAAACCTGTCGGCGCTGGTCGCGGCCCGCGAGGCCGCGAAGACCGCACTGCTCGACGCGGGTAGAGAGCTGCCGCGTCGGTGGAAGATCGTGTGCAGCGTCGAGGCGCACTCCTCGAACAAGTCGGCAGCGAAGGTCATGGACGCCGATGTGGTGCTCGTGCCCGCCGGACCCGACGGCGTGCTGCGCGCGGATGCCGTGCGCGAGGCGCTGCGCGAGCACGGCGACGAGATCTGCGCGGTCGTGGCGACCGGTGGATCGACCAACTTCGGCATCGTCGATGACATCGCCGGCATCGCCGCTCTCAAGGACGAGTTCGACTTCTGGCTGCACATCGACGGCGCCTACGGGCTCACCGCGATGCTGGCTCCCGAGGCGCGGGGCGTCTTCGCCGGTGTCGAGCGCGCCGACTCGGTGATCGTCGATCCGCACAAGTGGCTGTTCGCCCCGTTCGACTGCTGTGCGCTGATCTACCGCGATCCCGATGCAGGGCGCCGCGCGCACACGCAGCACGCCGAGTACCTCGACACCCTCACGGATGCGGGAGACTTCAGCCCGTCCGACTACTCGATCCAGCTGACGCGCCGCCCGCGCGGACTGCCGCTCTGGTTCTCCCTCGCCACCTACGGCGTCACCGCCTACCGCGAGGCCGTGAGCGCGACGCTCGCTCTCACCCAGCGCATCGCCGCCGAGATCGCCGCGCGTCCCGAACTGCGTCTCGTGCGCGATCCGCAGCTGTCGGTCGTCGTGTTCGAGCGTGAGGGCTGGGAGCGCTCCGACTACGACCGCTGGTCCGACGAGCTGCTCGACTCGCAGCGCGCGTTCGTGGTGCCGAGTTCGCACGGCGGGCGTCCGAACACCCGCTTCGCGATCCTCAATCCGCTCACGACGTTCGACGACCTCGTGGGCATCCTCGACACGATGAAGTAGGCAGGGCGCTCCGATCCGCCCAGACCTCAGCGGGTGGTGTGGGTGTTCAGGAAGTCGATCGTCTGCTCCAGCGCCGTCTGTGCGTCGGGCATGTCGAGGTGGAACTGATACTCGTGCGGAAGAGCCGGCTCGTGGGGCGCCGGCCAGAACAGGGTCGTGACCTCGACCCCCAGTTCATCGAGGCGCTTGGCCATCGGGATCGACTGCAGCCAGGTGAGTCCGTCGCCGTTCCCTCCCGAGATGTACGTCGTCGGGAAGTCGGCGGTGACCCAGTCGACCGTCGACATGGTGGATCCGGTCGAATCCTCGGCCCAGGTCTTCGTGCCCGCGTATGCCCACATCGACGTCTTGAGCCCCCAGCCGGCGATGCCGTCGAGCTGGGCGAGCGCGGCGAGGTCGTAGACGCCGCAGTTCAGCACGGTCGCCACGACCTGTTCGGGCGTCAGCGAGGGCGTGATGTCCAGGATCTCGGCGTAGTCGGTGTTGGTGATCAGCGTCGCCATCTGGCTGGCGAGCTGTGCGCCCGCCGAGTCGCCCGCGAGCACGATCCGGGTCGGGTCGACACCCAGCTCCTCGGCGTGCTCGTCGATGTATGCGAGGGCATCGTTGAGCTGATGGACGGCGAGCGGATACACGCCCTCCGGGCCGATCGTGTAGTTGACGGCGATGGTCGTGTACCCCTCGGCGGCGAGGATGCGCAGGTACGGATCGACGTTCTCCTTCGACCCGGAGATCCAGGCGCCGCCGTGGATCCATACGACGGTGGGCAGCGGACCGCCGGCGGATGCCGGAGCGAAGACGTCCATCGTCGTGTCGGCGCCCGCGTCGCCGTAGGCGACGTCGAGCTGCTCGGTGAGCTTCGTGTCGGGCAGATGCCGGTCCATCTCGGCGGCGGTGTCGTCTCCGCCCTTCGTGAACACCGCGCGGATCAGCATGGCGGAGGGCCAGGGGGTGATCGCGCCGACGGTGGCGATCACTGCGGTGACGGCCACCACGAGTCCCACGGCGATCTTCGCCCGGTGCCACGGGCGCCGGGCCTTCTTCGGGTGCTCGGACTCTTCGGCGTGCGCAGTCATGGTCATGGAAACCCCTCTCCGCGCAACATCCTGGCAGTACCGCGGTCGAGTTCGCCGGAGGCGGGCATCCGAGTAGCCGAGGAAGCGGTGGCAGGCGCCGGATCAGTCGGGGGTCGGCCCGGCGCTGAGCCCGGCGATGAGTCGCCGCAGGCCGTAGTCGAACGCCCGGTCGACGTCGCCGCCGAGACGGAAGGCGCCCGACAGTTCCATCTGCAGGAATCCCGTCGCCCACGCGGTGAAGAGGCGGGCGGCATCGAGCGCATCGTCCTCGCCGACGAGTGCCGTGGTCGCGCGGATGAGCGGTGCGGCCGAGCGCTGCAGGGCGTCGTGCGGCGCGGCCGTGCTGAACATGAGGCGGAAGGCCTCCGGATGCTGCTGGGCGAAGCCGCGGTAGGCCTGCGCGATCTCGGTGATGTCGGCGTCGGTCGCGTCGAGGCGTGCGGTGAGCTCGTCGATCGCGGACGCGGCGATGGCGGAGAGGAGGGCCTCGCGGTCGCGCACCCGCTTGTAGAGCGACGGGGCGCGAACGCCCACCCTCGTGGCGACGGCCTGCATCGTGACGCTCGCGGGGCCGGTGGCGTCGAGGATCTCGCGGCCCGCGGCGATGATCGCCTCGAGTGAGGTCCGGTCGGGTGTCGGCATGGCATCTCCTTGATGGCTATTGACAATAGCCATGATAGCTACGTAACGTAGCCATCGCAATCATCCCGAAAGGATCCGCCATGAAGCTCGCACCGCACCTGCACCGACTCGGCAACGACATCGTCGCCTCCTACCTCATCGATCTGCCCGAGGGGATCACCCTCATCGACGCCGGTCTCCCCGGCCACTGGAAAGACCTGCAGCGTGAACTCGCCGAGCTGGGGCGCCCGATGTCCGACATCCGCGGACTCGTGCTGACCCACGGCGACGGCGACCACATCGGATTCGCCGAGCGCCTGCGCCGCGAGGCCGGGGTGCCGGTGTTCATCCACGCCGCCGACGCCCACCGGGTGCGCACCGGCGAGAAGCCGAAGACGCCGATGGGACCGGCTCGGATCGGGCCGATGCTCGGCTTCCTCGCCTACGGGCTCCGCAAGAACGCGATGCGCACCCCGCACGTCGCCGAGGTCACCGAGGTCGCGGACGGGGACGTCCTCGACCTCCCCGGCTCCCCGGTCGTGATCGGCATGCCAGGACACTCGCCCGGGAGCATCGCGGTGCACGTGCCGGCCGCGGATGCCGTGTTCGTCGGCGATGCGCTGACGACCCGTCACGTGCTCACCGGGCGGACCGGCGCACAGCCGGCCCCGTTCACCGACGAGCCTGCCGCAGCGCTCGCGTCGCTCGACCGTCTGGCCGCGGTCTCCGCATCCTGGGTGCTGCCGGGCCATGGCGCACCGTGGCAGGGATCGCCCGCCGACATCGCCGCGGCCGTGCGCGCGGCGGGCTGAGCCGACGCCGGCGATCGGGACAGGCGTGTCGGCGGCTCACCGCCCGGCGAGCACCGCGGCGGTGTCGCTGATGGTGATCTGCGGCGGATACAGGCCCATGACCTGCAGTGCTGCGGACTGATTCTCGACGGTCGATCCTGCGCACGCGTCGGCGACGACCGCGACGCGGGCTCCGGCATCCGCGGCGGCCAGCGCCGTCGAGATCACGCAGCAGTCCGTGGCGACACCGGTGAGCACGACATGTGCGCCGCGCCCCACGATCGCTTCGATCTCGTGGCCCCACTTGCCGAACGTCGGCAGATCGAGGGTCGCATGCGGCGAGAGGCCGACCGCATCGGGAACGAGGGCGAACAGCGGATCGTCCGGCGACTGATCGGCGAACGGCCAGGCGGCGAAGTACGCGCCCCACGAGGTGGTGCGATCCGCCGTCGGCATCCACCGCGTCACGATCACGCGGTCGCCGAAGTGGTCGGCGAGCGCGCGGATGCGGGGCATCGCGTCGGCGAAGAACGGCGACCCCCAGGCGGAGTCCGCAGACGCGAAGATCGCCTGCGGGTCGATCACGACGAGCCAGGCGTCACCGGCCGCGCGTCCCGCCGCGGCATCCGTCACGCGGTGTGCTCCTGACGGCGGATCTTCGCCGCCCGCGCGAAGTACGTGACGACGAACGACAGGACGAGGGCGAAGAACACGCCCAGGTTGGCGTAGGCCCAGTCCCCGTCGACACCGCCGACGAGGAAGAGCAGGTACCCCTGCCAGTTGTTCCAGGGCGCCGCGTCCGCGAAACCGTTGAGCACGAGGCCCCAGCCGATCACGCTGGTGACGACCATGGTGCCGATCGAGGTCCAGTCCCAGGCGCCGTACCGCCCCCGGCTGTCGAACAGCGCGGACTCGTCGTAGTCCTTCTTACGGCGCAGGATGTCGGCGATCAGGATGCCGGCCCATGAGGCCAGCGGCACGCCGAGGGTGATGAGGAAGCTCTGGAAGGGGCCGAGGAAGTCCGTGGCGAAGAACACGACGTCGATCGTGCCGATCGTGAGGATCACCCCGTCGATGGCCGCGGCCGACGGGCGGGGGATGCGGATGCCGAGGCTCAACAGCGTGAGGCCCGACGAGTAGATGCCGAGCACGGCGCCCGAGACGAGCGCGAGCACGGCGGTGAGCAGGAACGGCACGAGCACCCAGACCGGCAGGATCGTCGCGAGTGCGCCGATCGGGTCGGCCGCGATCGCGCTCATGAGCTCATCGTTCGACCCCGCGAGCAGCAGCCCGAAGATCACGAGGATCACGGGTGCGACCGAGCCGCCGATCGTGTTCCAGGCGACGATCGCTCCATCGGATGCGGTGCGCCTCTGATACCGCGACCAGTCGGCGGCGATGTTGATCCAGCCGAGGCCGAACCCGGTCATCACCATGACGAGGGCTCCGATCACCTGGCCGATGCCGCCGTCCGGCCGGGACAGCACCGTCGCGATGTCGATCGTCGGCGCAGCGAGCACGATGTAGAGCACCGTCACGGCGCCGGTGACCCAGGTGAGCACCGACTGCATCCGCATGATCGTGTGATAACCGAGCACGGACGCGGCGACGATCAGTGCCGCGACGATGAGCGCGGCCGTGATCTTCAGCGCGATGCTCTCGCCGTCGCCGCCGAGCTGCGTGATGATCGTCGCGGTCGCCAGCACGGCCGTGATCGCGAGGAACGTCTCCCAGCCGATCGAGGTCAGCCACGAGACGATGCCCGGCACCTTCTGACCCTGCACGCCGAAGGCGGCGCGCGAGAGGACCATGGTGGGGGCGGAGCCGCGTTTGCCGGCGATGGCGATGAGCCCGCACAGCAGGAACGACACGACGATGCCGATGACCGACACGAGCGTCGCCTGCCAGAACGAGATGCCGAAGCCGAGCACGAACGATCCGTACGACATCCCGAACACCGACACGTTGGCCGCGAACCACGGCCAGAACAGGTCGCGCGGCGCCGCCGTGCGCTCGGTCTCGGGGATGATCTCGATGCCCGCGCGCTCGATGAGAGCAGGCTTGATGTCCGTCATTCCCTCATCCTGGCACCGACGGGGCGGCAGAGGGGTCAGCCGGCGAAGAACGCCCCCGCGACGCGTGTGAGGTCATGGAGGTCCGAGACGCCGGCGAGCTCCCGCGCGGAGTGCATCGAGAGGATCGGGATGCCCACATCGACGGTGCGGATGCCGAGACGAGTCGCCGTGATCGGGCCGATGGTCGACCCGCACGGCACGTTGTTGTTCGACACGAACTCCTGCGTGACGACATCGGCCGTGTCGCACCACTCGCGCCAGGCGGCGGAACCGAGAGCATCCGTGGCGTAGCGCTGGTTGGCGTTGAGCTTGAGGATCGGGCCGGACCCGAGCACGGGCTGCACCACGGGGTCGTGCTTCTGCGCGTAGTTCGGGTGCACCGAGTGCCCGACATCGCTCGACAGGCACCACGACGAGGCCAGAGCTCGGCGGCGCTGCGACGAGTCGGCGCCGAGCGCGTCGTAGACACGGCCCAGCACGTCCTCGAGGAAGGGCCCGGCGGCTCCGGAGCGCGAGTTCGAACCGAGCTCCTCGTGGTCGAAGGCCGCGAGCACCGCGATCGGGCCGGATTCGGCCGACCCCGCGCGCTCGAGGGCGACGACACCGGCGTGCACCGAGGCGAGATCGTCGAGGCGCCCGGAGGCGAAGAACGCGTCGTCCCGACCGAACACCATGCCGCGTGCGGAGTCGGCGATCACGACGTCGTATCCGCGGATGTCCGCTGCCGACACATCGGCCGACGCGGCGAGCTCGGCCAGTACGTCGGCATCGGACGCGTCGCCCAGCCCCCAGACCGGCTGCGTCTCGGCCTGCTTGTCGAGGGCGAGGCCGTTGTTGTTCACGCCGCGGTCGAGGTGCACGGCGAGCTGCGGCAGGCGCAGCAGCGCGCCCGTGTCGGCGAGCACGACGCGGCCGTCGGCGAGGGCGAGGCGTCCGGCGAGGCGCAGCTCGCGGTCGAGCCAGGAGTTCAGCAGCGGACCGCCGTACACCTCGACCGCGGCCTGCAGCCAGCCTCTCGATCCCGTGGTGGGCTGCGGCTTGAGCTTGAAACCGGGGGAGTCGGTGTGTGCGCCGAAGATGTGAGCGGGGGTGGTCGCGACCGCATCCGCCGGCAGGGTCCAGGCGATGGTCGCCCCGTCGCGCACGACGAGGTAGCGCCCGCCGGGCGTCACCTCCCATGCGTCCTCCTCGCGCAGACGCTCGAAGCCGGCGTCCTCCAGGCGTCGGGCCGTCTCCGCGGCGGCGTGGTAGCTCGAGGGCGAGGCGGCGACGAAGTCGGCGAGATCCTCGGCGTGGATGAGGGCGTCAGGGGTGACGGGCATGGTGCGGCCTTCCTGCAGGGGGCGGTGATTCGATCGTAATCGGGCCTGACGGTGCTCTGCTCACGCGCTGCGCGCCTCTGCTCACGCGCTGTTCACCTGCCGGTCACCATCGCCGGATACCGTGGGTCCCGATAGCGCCTAGGGTTCCGGGGTTCGTCCCGTCTGGTCCGAGCGGCGCCACGGCGTCCCTCCGCAGGGTCGCCGTCATCTGACAGGACAAAAGCCCGGAGGACCCTGTTCGTCGTGCCCGCGACGTACGGATGGGTCTCGCATGTCCGCTCTCGCCTTCGCCCTCGTGTTCGCCGCGGCGATCTCCCACGCCGCATGGAACGTCATCGCCCACGGCGTGAGCAAGGCGGGCCTGCCCTTCCTCTGGTGGGGCGCCGTCGGGGGCACGGTCGTGTGGATCGGCGTCATCCCTTTCACCGGCGGGCTCGGGACCGATGACCTGCGGGCATTCCTGTGGGGCGTCGGGGTGTCCGCCGTGCTCCATGTGATCTACATGGCGGTCCTGCAGCGCGGGTACCGCGAGGGAAACCTGTCGACCGTCTACGCGACCGCCAGGGGCACAGGCCCGTTCCTGTCGGTGATCGTCGCCGTCCTGCTGCTGGGGGAGCGCCCGTCCGCCCTCGCGCTCGTCGGCGTCGCCGCGATCATCCTCGGAGTGGTCGCGATCGGTCTCGTCGACCGTGGACGCGCGTCCCGCTCGCGGCGATCCCTCGACCCCGGGCTCGTGTTCGGACTCCTCACGGGCGTCGCGATCGCGGTCTACACGATCTGGGATGCGAACGCGGTGCGCACCTGGAACCTGTCGCCCGTCGCGTTCATGGTCGGCACCATGCTGCTCGAGATCCCCTTCTATTCGATCGGCATCCGCGGGCGATGGGCCGCCGTGCGCACACTCGGCCGCACACAGTGGCGGCGCATCGTGGCATTCAGCATCCTGTCGCCGCTGTCGTACATCCTCGTGCTCACCGCCATCCAGCTCGCGCCGGTCGCGCTGGTCGCCCCGCTGCGTGAGGTCAGCGTCGTGCTGGTCTCTCTGTTCGGCGTCTTCGCGCTGAAGGAGAGCAGGCCGGGGTGGCGGATCGCCGCATCCGTCGTCGTCCTCGCCGGGATCGTCCTGCTCGCGCTGTAGGGATGCGGATCTCATGGGGCCGCGCGGGCCGCGCGGGCCGCGCGGGCCGCGCGGGGGCGCCGGGGAACGTGGTCGGTGAAACGGGTGATTGGATGGATGCTGTGTCGATCGGGTGGAGTCTTCGAGCCAGTGGTCCCTCGGATGCTCCGTGGATGGCGGAACTGAGGGCGATCGTCATGCGCCCCGATCTGGAGCGGCTCGGCCGCTACGACCCCGTGCGTGTGCGGCAGCGGTTCCTCGATGCGTATGCGCCGGAGAACACGCGCGTGATCGTCGTCGACGGAGACGACGTCGGGCTCATCGCGGTGCGGGTCGAGCCCGACGCGGTCTGGATCGAGCACTTCTATCTCGACCCGGCGGTGCAGGGGCGGGGGCTGGGATCTGCCGTGCTCACGCATCTTCTCGCCGATGAGAGGCCCTCGGTTCCGTTCCGCCTGAACGTGCTGCAGGGAAGCCCCGCTCGACGTCTGTACGAGAGGCATGGATTCGTGCTCGAGAGCGAAGACGACGTCGATGTCTTCATGAAGGCGAAACCGGCGCGGGTCTGACCGCTCGGCCCTCGATCCGTTTCGCGGGATGGTCCTCTCGCTCTGTCTCCGAGAAGGTCTTTCCCGTCCTCGCGGGGCCGGGTTCCCCCTCATTGGGGCTGTGCCCCCTCGGGGGGCGGTTCCTCCCATCGGGGCCGGTTCCCCCGCCCCCAAGCGGGCCGGTTCCCCCAACGGGGCCGGCTTCCCCCTCCGGGGGGTCCCTCCCGTCGGGGCCGGGTTCCCCCTTGGGGGGCGGTTCCTCCCATCGGGGCCGGTTCCCCCGACCCCCAACGGGCCCCCCGCGGGGCCGGCCCCCCATCAGGGCCGGCTCCCCCTCCCATCGGGGCCGGTTCCCCCGATCAGGGGTCGGCCCCCAAGCGGGCCGGTTCCCCCCATCTGTCTCGCCGGATCGCTCGGACCGTGGCATCTGCCTCACCCTGTTCGTCCAGCCCTCCGCAGTCGACCCGAGAGCGCTCTCGACGTGTCATTCCGGGAGATTGGAATACGCCTCTGGTCTGGGGTATTTGTGGGTGGTTTGGGGTCTCGAATGTCGGTGGTTGCGGGTTGAGTTGCGGGTATGGAGAGCACGACGGAGCTTTTGGATCGGGTCATCGTCGACCTTGACACGGTGTTGTCTGATGGTGTGCTGGCGGGGTTGGGTGATGCGGATCGGATCCGGGTGTTGTTGGGGGCGGGGGCGGTGTTCCGGCGGGCGGAGGCGGTGATCGTCGAGGCTGTCGCGAGCGATGACGGGGGTGAGTTCGCG
>NZ_JBEOUR010000092.1:0-10714 GCF_040302605.1 Microbacterium sp. NPDC097977 | reverse complement strand
GCAATAAAAAATACCTATGCGTGTCGTACATATGACGGGTAACTAACCTGGCTCTCACTGCTCCAATCGATAAAACCCCCCCCCCCGGCCGCCCCCCCCAATTCAGCCCGCCCCCCCCAAACCGCGGGGCGCCTCTTCTCTTCGACGACGTGGTCAGCTGATGGTGAGCAGCTGGTGGCCGGCCGAGACGGTCGCTCCGGCGACCGCGCCGATGTTGCCGATCGTCCCGTCCTTGTGCGCCTGCAGCGGCTGCTCCATCTTCATCGCCTCGAGGACGACGACGAGATCGCCCTTGACGACCTGCTGCCCCTCCTCGACGGCCACCTTGACGACGGTGGCCTGCATGGGCGACTTGACGGCATCGCCGGAGGCCCCGGCGCTCACCGAGGTCGAGTGGTTGCGGCGCGACGGCGGCACGGCCGCCGGGCGACCGGAAGTCCCTGCGGCGACGGCGACGCGGTCGGGGAGGCTGACCTCGAGACGCTTTCCTGCGACCTCGACGACCACCGTGTGGCGGGTCTCCGAGGGGGACGGCGTCTCCAGCTCGCCGTCCCAGGCGGGGATGTCGTTCTCGAACTCCGTCTCGATCCAGCGGGTGAAGACGCCGAACTCACCGTTCTCCGCCGTGAAGGCGGCGTCGCGGACGACCTTGCGGTGGAAGGGCAGGACGGTGGGGAGACCGGCGACCTCGAACTCGTCGAGAGCGCGACGCGAGCGCTCGAGCGCCTCGGCGCGGTCCTTGCCCGTGACGATGATCTTCGCGAGCAGGGAGTCGAACGCGCCCGACACGGAATCACCGGCGGTGACGCCGGAGTCGAGCCGGATGCCGGGGCCGCCGAACGTCTTGAACACGTGGATGGGGCCGGGCTGCGGCAGGAAGCCGCGACCGGGGTCCTCGCCGTTGATGCGGAACTCGATGGAGTGACCGGTGGGGGCGGGGTCCTCGTAGTCGATGGTGCCGCCCGCGGCGATGCGGAACTGCTCGCGCACCAGGTCGATGCCGGTGACCTCCTCGGACACCGGGTGCTCGACCTGGAGGCGGGTGTTGACCTCGAGGAACGACACGGTGCCGTCGGCGCCGATGAGGAACTCGCAGGTTCCCGCACCCACGTAGCCGACCTCCTTGAGGATCGCCTTGGAGGCGGAGTACAGCTGCGCGTTCTGCTCGTCGGTGAGGAACGGCGCGGGCGCCTCCTCGACGAGCTTCTGGTGCCGGCGCTGCAGCGAGCAGTCGCGGGTGGAGATGACGACGACGTTGCCCTCGGCATCCGCCAGGCACTGCGTCTCGACATGGCGCGGCTTGTCGAGGTACTTCTCGACGAAGCATTCGCCGCGTCCGAAGGCGCTGACCGCCTCGCGGGTGGCCGACTCGAACAGCTCGGCGACCTCGTCGAGCTCGCGCGCGACCTTCAGGCCGCGGCCGCCGCCGCCGTAGGCCGCCTTGATCGCGATCGGGAGACCGAACTCGCGGGCGAAGGCGATGACCTCGTCGGCGCCCGAGACCGGACCCGGGGTTCCGGGGGCGAGCGGCGCTCCCACCTTCTCGGCCACGTGGCGGGCGGTGACCTTGTCACCCAGCGCCTCGATGGCCTCGGGGGACGGGCCGATCCAGGTCATCCCCGCACCGATCACGGCACGGGCGAACTCCGCGTTCTCCGCGAGGAAGCCGTAGCCGGGGTGCACGGCGTCAGCGCCGGCACGACGGGCGACCGAGAGGATCTTCTCGATCTGCAGGTAGGTCTCGGCGCTGGTGGACCCGCCGAGGGCGTAGGCCTCGTCGGCGAGACGGGTGTGCAGAGCGTCGCGGTCCTGGTCGGCGTATACGGCGACGGAGGCGATCCCGGAGTCACGAGCGGCACGGATGATTCGGACGGCGATCTCGCCGCGGTTGGCGATGAGCACCTTGGCGATATCAGGCATGGTTGCCAGCCTAGCGAGAAGGTTCTCGATCCATTTGACGACTCTCCACAAGAAAGACGCGAAAACGTCGAGCGGACTCTACGACCAGAGGTCCGTCCAGCGGACACCGAGGTCGGTGGAGAGCCGTCGCACCGTCGACAGCGACATCCCGACGACGGTCGAGGGATCACCCTCGACGCGGGTGATGAAGGCCCCGCCGAGACTGTCCACGGTGAAGGCGCCCGCGACGAGCAGCGGCTCCCCGGAGGCGACGTACGCGGCGATCTCGGCATCGGTGACGTCCTCGGCGAATGTCACCGCGGCTTCGGCGGTCGCCGTCGCCTCGACCGGCTCCGCCCCGGGGGAGACGCGGTAGACGGAGTGGCCGGAGTGCAGGATGCCGGTGGCGCCGCGCATCTCCCGCCACCGTCGTGTCGCCTCCTCCGCCGTATACGGCTTGCCGTACACGCGGCCGTCGAGGGCGAACATCGAGTCGCCCCCGATCACGATGCCGTCGAACTCGCCGTCGGAGGCGAGCCGGTGCGCCACGTCCGCGGCCTTGGCCCTGGCGAGCAGGAGCACGAGGTCGGCGGGAGGGAGATCCGCGCCTCTCTCCGCCGCCGCGGCGGCGGCCACGGCATCCTCATCGACGTCGGGTGACTGGGTCAGCGGCTCGATCCCGGCCTGTCGCAGCAGCATCAGACGGGCGGGGGAGGTGGAGGCGAGGCAGACGCGCATGTCCACCACCGTATCCTCGAAGGATGACTTCCTCCCCAGCCCTGCTCGATCTGGACATCACCGGCATCGCGCACGGCGGCACGTTCATCGCCCGCCACGACGGACGCGTCGTCTTCGTCTCCGACGCGATTCCGGGTGAGCGGGTGCGCGCCCGACTCACCGCCGACTCCACCGACGAGTCGAAGAGCTTCTGGCGGGCGGAGACGGTGGAGGTCCTCGAGGCCTCGCCGCACCGTCGCCCCCACATCTGGGCGGAGGCGGACGTGTCGAGGGCGCCGGAGGACCGACCGGGTGGCGCCGACCTCGGTCACATCGACCTGGCCCACCAGCGCACCCTGAAGCGCCAGGTGCTGACCGAGGCGCTCGACCGGTTCGCCGGCCCCGGACTCGAGGCCCCCGAGATCGAGGCGGTCGACTCGACAGACGGCACCGGATGGCGCACCAGGGTCACCCTGCACGTCGACGACGAGGGCCGGGTCGGGCCCTATGCCGCGCGCAGCCACCGGGTGATCCCTGTCGGCTCGCACCCCCTCGCGCGCCCGGCGATCGCGAAGGCGGCTCTGCGTCTCGAAGGCGGGGAGGCGGGCAGCGTCGATCTGGTCGAACCCGGCGACGGCACGGTCCGCGTCATCCGTCGCGAGCGGCTCGACGAGCGCCCGGCACGCGGGCAGGGTCGTCGGCCCGCGCCGGAGGTCGTGTACGAGCAGGTGGGCGACCGCCGGTTCCAGCTCGACGCCGGCGGGTTCTGGCAGGTGCACCCGCGCGCGGCGTCGGTGCTCGACGGTGCCGTCTACGGGGTCCTCGACGGACACGTCGACCCCGAGGCGTCGCACCTCGACCTCTACGGCGGGGTCGGGCTGTTCGCCGCATCCCTCGCCGACCTCGGTGCCACCGACATCGTGACGGTCGAGTCGAGCAAGAGGGCGACCGCCCACGCGCAGCAGAACCTCGCGGGGATGGGCGTGAGGGCGGTGACCGCGCGAGTCGACCGCTACCTGGCCGGCCTGGCCGCGGGAACCCGCACCGGTGCCGTCGTGCTCGACCCGCCCCGGGCGGGAGCCGGGCGCGCGGTCGTAGACGCGCTGCATGCCCTCGCGCCGGACGCGATCGCGTACGTCGCCTGCGATCCCGTCGCACTGGCCCGCGACCTCGGGACCTTCCGTCAGCACGGATGGAACGTCGGCACGCTGCGAGGCTTCGACCTCTTCCCCCACTCGCACCACTTCGAGGTCGTCGCGCTGCTCACCCGGTGACCGGGCCGCCGCCGTCGCACTCAGTAGGCTGGGGGGATGAGCAGGGTCGCACTGATCGACGATCACGAGTCCGTCCGCCTCGGTCTGGAGGCGGCATGCGCCCGTGACGGCGCGCAGACGGTGGTCTTCTCCGGGAGCACCGTCGTGTCGTATCTCGACTGGCGTTCCGCGACATCCGCGCCCTCGGCCGACGTGGTCGTCCTCGATCTCACGCTCGGTGACGGCACGACGGTGACCGAGAACGTCAGGGCCCTCGTCGACGACGGAGCGAGCGTCGTCATCCACAGCGTCGCCGACCGACCGGCCGCGGTGCGCGAGGCGCTCGCCGCGGGGGCAGCAGGCGTGGTCAGCAAGTCCTCGGCTCTGGATGACGTGCTCGACGCGATCCGGACCGTGGCCGACGGCGAGCCGCTCAACAATGTGGAGTGGGCCAGCGCCGTCGACGGGGACCGCGACTTCGCCGACGCGCAGCTGTCGGCCAGGGAACGCGATGTGCTGCGCCTGTACGCCGCCGGTCTGCCGCTGAAGGCCGTCGCCGAACGCCTCGGCGTCGCCTATTCGACGGCCAAGGAGAACATCACACGGATCCGGGTGAAGTACGTCGAGGTCGGCCGACCGGCCCCCACGAAGGTCGATCTCCTGCGCCGCGCCATGGAGGACGGGATCGTCGCCGCAGACGGGACCCCGAGTGCCCACTGACCCGCTCAGCATCCGCGAGGCCTGGTCCACGATCCCCTCGCCGGGGAGCGTGGAGACCGAGTTCGAGCGGTTCACCGGCAAGCGCATGGAGCGCATCCTCGCGACCGTGGTGGCGCTCGGCTCCGGTGTCCTCGGCACGCAGGCGCTGATCGCCGGGATCGCCACGACGGCCTGGTCGGATGCCGCGCGGGTCGCGATTCTGCTGGTGGTCTTCATCCCGCTGCTGGCGATGCTGATCGCGTGCGTCGCCGGGCGCGGGGTGCGCGTCGCGGCGGGGATCTTCGCGATCCTCTACGTCCTCGCGCTGGGAGCCTGGCCGATCTTCGTCGATCCGGCGGGCAGAGCGGCGGATCAGCCGTGGATCTTCTTCCTCGTCAACGTCGGAGTCGTCGCGGCCGTTCTCGCCTTCCCGCTGTGGCTGCAACTGTCGTGGGCGGTGGCGCTGCCCTTCGTCTACGGCTACGTCCGGCTCGTCGAGGGCGACTTCTCGCGCGAGTACTGGGTGACGACGGCTTTCGACGTGTCGTTCACCCTGATCCTCGGCATCGTCATCATCGCGTTGGGGTGGATGTTCCGTTCGGTCGCGGCGGGCGTCGACGACGCTCGCACCCGGGCCGTGGCCTCGTACGCCGGCGCCGCCGCCGCGGCGGCCGCCGAGGAGGAGCGTGCCGCGATGTCCGCCCTCATGCACGACAGCGTCCTCGCCGCGCTCATCGCCGCGGAGCGCGCCGACGGCGAGCGGGCTCGGGACCTCGCAGTGGGGATGGCGCGCGAAGCGCTCACCCGTCTCGCCAACACCGAGGCCGCGGTCGCGGAAGAGGGGAGCGACGAGCCGGTCGGCGCGGCGCAGATCGTGGTGGAGCTGCGCCGCGCGCTCTCCGAGCTCGGTGCAGATGCGATCGTCGAGGAGCGAGGCGGGATCGGACTCATTCCCGGGCGCGCGGCCCGTGCGCTCGTGCTCGCCGCGCGTCAGGCTCTCGGCAACGCGGTCGCGCATGCGCAGGGCAGAGGACTGCACATCATCGCCGAGGGGCGCGGGGAGGAGGGGATCAGTGTGACGATCTCCGACTCGGGGCCGGGCTTCGACCTGCGGGAGGTCGGGGAGGATCGGCTCGGCATCAGCGCGTCGATCCTCGCGCGCATGGCCGGAGTCGCCGGGACCGCCGACATCGAATCGAGCGAGTGCGGCACGACGGTCACGCTGGGGTGGGAGCGCCGATGACGTGGACGGTGCGCAGTGTCGCGACCTCGCTCGCGGTGGGATTCGCGATGTACTTCGCGGCGCGCGGCGTGTGGTGGATCGAGCAGCCCACGGCCCCCCTGCTCATGGTGGCGGCCATCGGCCTGTACCTCGTGGTCGTGAACGTCGCGATCCTCTGGGATTCCGCCGTCTCGGTACGGATGCCGATCTGGGCAGCGCTACTCGCACTGATCTCGAGCGCACTCATCCCCGTGCTCGTGACGTTCTCGCTGGACCCGCTGACGCTCACCGCCCCGTTCGCCACCTGGTACATCGGCGCTCTCGGAGTGCTGGGCGTCGTCTGCATCGTGCGCCGACGGTTCGTGATCGGGTGGCTCGTCGTCCTCATCCTCCTCGCGTCGTCGTCGGCGTTCCTCGGTCCCTTCGTCGCGCTGTCCCTCGGCGTCGTCGGGTCGTTCATGTGGGTCGCGGTCGCGCACCTGCTCGTCATGTTCTGGGATCGCGCCGTGCGGGACGCGGAGCGGCTCGCCGGGATCCAGCAGGCGGTCTCGGCGTGGCACGCCACGCAGCAGGTCAGGCAGAAGGAGCGGCGGCTGCGGACGCAGTTCGCGTTGGCCGTCGCGGGGCCCGTGCTGACCCGTGCGGTGGCGACGGGCGGTGTTCTCGATGACGAGGAACGGCTCCGTGCCCGCCTCGCGGAAGGGCGCCTCCGGGACGAGCTGCGGGGTGCGGATCTGCTGAACGACGCGGTGCGGGATGCGATCGAGGATGCCCGGCGACGCGGCGCGGTCGTCACGGTGTTCGACGAGGGCGGACTGGACGACGTCGATGAGGATCGACGCGCGGCGATCCGCGATGAACTGGCGCGGGTGCTCCGCGCAGCGGATGCCGAGCGCTGGATCATCCGCGCAGCGAGGGACGAGCGGACGGCGGTCACGGTGGTGGGCCGAGCCGGGTCGCGCGGAGCGGGCGATGACGACGCGGTGGACGTATGGCACGAGATCGCTCGCGAGGCCGCGGCGGAGTGACGCACTCTTCATCCCTCGGCTCCGGCCGGGGGAGGGAGCCGGAGACGAGGTTGGATGGAGTGGGCGAGGGGCGGCGATCACGCCAGCCCCTCGCCATGCGGACAGTTACCCGAAAACCGTCCGCTGGTGGCTGATCTGCGTCTGTCTACCCTGTGACAGAGACACCAGCCGAACGCGAAGCGTCCCCACAATTCTGACGCGTCTGCGCACGGCTGTCTGTAGGTATTTTGGGGGACAAGACCCCGGCGATAGGAGAGGATGAGGCATGGGTACGCGCAGAGGGACCAACCTCCCCAGGATGGGGGACTTCAATCAGTCCGTGATCCTCGAGGGCATCCGTCGGTCTGCTGCGGGTCTGAGCCGAATCGAGCTCGTCGACATCACCGGCCTGTCGGCGCAGACCGTCACGAACATCACCCGTCGACTGCTCGATGAGGGCGTCATCGCCGAAGCCGGTCGCACGATCAACGGACCGGGCAAGCCCCGCGTCACGTTGCGCCTGGTCGCCGAGAGCCGCTTCTCGGTGGGCGTGCACCTCGATCCTGCGGTGATCACGATCGTGCTCCTGAATCTCGCGGGGCAGGTCGTCGGCCGGCGTGCGCAGCGGACGACGGATCAGAATCCTCAGCACATCGTCGCGACCATGGCGCAGACGATCGACGCCGTGATCGACGAGGCCGGGATCGACCGCGGCCTCGTCGCCGGGGTCGGCGTCGCGGCTCCCGGACCGCTCGATGCCGAGAAGGGCGCCGTGCTCGACCCGCCGAAGCTCACGGGATGGCACCGTGTGCCGCTGCGGTCGGTGCTCGCAGAGGCGACCGGCCTGGCCGTCACGATCGAGAAGGACACCACGGCGGCGGCCGTCGGAGACCTGTGGACGAGCAGATCGACGGCGGGGGGATCCTTCGTGTTCGTCTACCTCGGCACCGGGATCGGCGCGTCTCTCGTCCGCGAGGGGGAGGTCGTCGCGGGCGCCTCCCACAACTTCGGGGAGATCGGCCACATCATGGTCGATCCCGACGGGCCCGAGTGCGCCTGCGGGGGTCGGGGGTGCGTCGAGGTGGTGTGCACGCCGCAGGCGATCGTCGAGCAGGCGGTGGCGGCGGGCGTCTTCGACGACGAGGGAGCGGATGAGGCGCATGACGTGGATATACGTCTCACCCGGCTGTGCGAGCGTGCCGAAGCAGGCGACGCCGGCGCCGCGCGCGTGCTGCGCCGTTCCGCCGGGCATCTCGCGGTGCTGATCTCCGTTCTGACGAACGTGCTCGACGTCGACCGCGTGGTTCTGGGCGGGCCGTTCTGGGCGAGGCTGTCCACGGTGTATCTGCGAGAGATCCCCGGACCCCTTCGGCTGCGCAACGCCACGAGATCGGTCCGTGAGCTGCCGGTGGAGGGGACGGTCGTGGGAGACGACGGGGGCGCCGTGGGTGCGGCGTGCGTCGTTCTCGATGCGATGCTGACACCGCGCGCGTCGGACCTGTACCTCGGCGACTGAACGGATCGTCAGTTCTTATACCGGAATACTGGTCGATCTCTCGACCGCAATAACTCCAATCGATATAATATCGAGTGGATGCGCCGACTGGGGTGATCCTGATGCGCGACGACGGTCCCGCATCGGCCGGGGGGAGACTGTCTGCGCGGCCCGTGAGCTGGGGGGCTCCGGGCCCGCAGGCGCCGCACATCTCGGGTTCAGCCCGCGAAGCGGCCCCAGGGGATGTCGCGTCGCAGCGGTGTGCGCAGCGGACGCTGTGTGCGAGACCACGCCGATACGACGGGTTCCTCTGCGACGGCGCCCGCAGCCTCCTGCGCGTAGGCGTCGCTGACCACGGCGATGAGAGCGGCGAGCTCCTCCTCCGTGGCGGCACCGCGCGTGATCTGCATCGCCGGCGTCGGCTGCGTGTCCGACCCGGCATCCGCCCCCTGCGCGTCGCTCACAGCGGGATGTTCCCGTGCTTCTTGGGCGGAAGCTCCGCTCGCTTCCCGCGCAGCGCCCGAAGCGCCTTCGCGATCGAGACGCGGGTGTTCGCCGGCTCGATGATGCCGTCGATCTCGCCGCGCTCGGCGGCGAGGAAAGGTGACGTCACGCTGTACGTGTACTCGTTGGCCAGCTTGGTGCGCACCGCGGCGACGTCTTCGCCGGCTTCTTCCGCGCGCTTGATCTCACCGCGGTAGAGGATGTTGACCGCGCCCTGGCCGCCCATGACGGCGATCTCGGCCGTGGGCCACGCGAGATTGACATCGGCTCCGAGCTGCTTGGAGCCCATGACGATGTACGCGCCGCCGTAGGCCTTGCGCAGGATCACCGTCACCAGCGGAACGGTCGCCTCGGCGTACGCGTAGATGAGCTTCGCGCCGCGGCGGATCACGCCGGTCCACTCCTGGTCGGTTCCGGGCAGATACCCGGGAACGTCGACGAGGGTGACGATCGGGATCGAGAACGCGTCGCAGAAGCGGACGAACCGGCTGGCCTTCTCGCCGGCTTCGATGTTGAGGGTTCCCGCCATCTGCGACGGCTGGTTCGCGATGATGCCCACCGAGCGGCCTTCGACGCGTCCGAATCCGATCACGATGTTCGGGGCGAACAGCGGCTGGACCTCGATGAAGTCCCCGGCGTCGACGACGTGCTCGATGACCGTGTGGATGTCGTACGGCTGATTGGCGGAGTCGGGGATGATCGTGTTCAGCGAACGATCGGCATCCGTGGTCTCCCACTCGAAGCCGCTCTCGTACCCCGGGATCTCCGCCATGTTGTTGTCGGGGAGGAAGCCGAGCAGCGTCCGTGCGTAGTCGATCGCGTCGTCCTCGTCTTCCGCGAGGTAGTGCGCGACGCCGGATCGGGTGTTGTGGGTGAGGGCTCCACCGAGCTCCTCCATGCCGACATCCTCGCCCGTGACCGTCTTGATCACATCGGGACCGGTGACGAACATCTGGCTGGTCTTGTCGACCATGATCACGAAGTCGGTGAGCGCGGGGCCGTACACGGCTCCACCTGCGGCCGGGCCCATGATGATGGAGATCTGCGGGATGACACCGGAGGACCGGGTGTTCAGGCGGAAGATCTCGCCGTACTTGCTGAGGGCGAGCACGCCCTCCTGGATCCGGGCGCCGCCGGAGTCGAGGATGCCGATGATCGGCATGCCGCCCGAGAGCGCGAACTCCATGATCTTGATGATCTTGTCGCCCGACACCTCGCCGAGCGAGCCGCCGAACGTGGTGAAGTCCTGCGAGTAGACCGCGACCGTTCGTCCGTGGATCGTGCCGACGCCGGTGACGACCGAGTCGCCGTAGGGGCGGTTCTTGTCCATCCCGAAGGCCGTGGTGCGGTGGCGCACGTACTCGTCGAACTCGACGAAGCTCCCGGGGTCCACGAGCAGTTCGATGCGCTCGCGGGCGGTCATCTTGCCCTTGGCGTGCTGCTTGTCGTGCGCGATCTTCTCCGCGTCGACAACGGCTTCGTTGTAGCGAGCGCGGAGGTCTGCGATTCTGCCGGCGGTGGTCGAGAGTTCGGGCTTGTCCGTCACGGATTCCACCCTATCGTCGGCTCGGGCCGCGCCGTTGGATGCTCGCCACAACGGGTCGTCCGATCCTTTGGCGAGGATCGTGCGAGCGTGGCTGGATCGTCAGCGCACTCCTCGCTCAGCGCTGAGAGTCGCCGGACCCGAGCTCGCCGGGGAGATCGTGCGTCCCCGCCTGATCGATCGCCTTCGCGCTCTTCCCGCGGCCTCGACCGACCGAGGCGATCCTGCGTCCCGCCCAGCCGACGCCGCGCGCGGCCGAGCCTGCGGCACCGGCGACGGCGCCCCCCACGAACTGCGCCCCGTGCAGCATCCGCAGCTCCAGCTTCTCCGCGCCGTCGACGGGTTCGAGTTCGAGGGGGAAGTCCATCGGCGCGT
>NZ_JBEOUR010000091.1:0-10824 GCF_040302605.1 Microbacterium sp. NPDC097977 | reverse complement strand
CCTAGACGAAAGGCCCTTCTCGAAGAAAAGAGCCCATCGCTTAGAGCGACCCTGACGGGACTTGAACCCGCGACCTCCGCCGTGACAGGGCGGCACGCTAACCAACTGCGCTACAGGGCCATACTTGTTTTCAATTGTATCGGAAGGAGTGACCCCAACGGGATTCGAACCCGTGCTACCGCCGTGAAAGGGCGGCGTCCTAGGCCGCTAAACGATGGGGCCGAAGTCTGTCCCGGGGGACTTCCTTGCCGACGCTCAAGCATAAGGGAAGATTCGAGCAAAACGCGAATCGAGGGCGAGCCTGCTGTCCCCCGGGCGTGTTCGGGAGGAACATGGGGTCATCGCTGTGCCCGCTGATGTCACCCGCCACCTGTTGCGGATGTGACTGATGTTGTTAGTGTGGCATCTGTGAAACCGGCGGAAGGGGCCGTGTGAACGACAAGCACTCTCCGACGGATGCTGCTGCGGCGGCATCCGACGACTGCGGCTGCGCGCCCACGCCTGCGGAAAGCCGCGCGTTCTGGAAGGACGGCGCGGTCAGCCGCCGCGGTGCCCTGACTCTCGGCGCGCTCAGCGTCGTCGCGCTCAGCGCATTCGGCGTCACCTCCGGTGTGAACGCCGCCTATGCCGCGTCGTACCCCAGCTGGGACGACGTGCAGAACGCCATGAACAACCAGTCCTCGAAGGCCGCTGAGGTGACGCGCATCGAGGGGCTCATCCAGTCGCTCACGCAGCGGGTCGCCGACGCCCAGGCCAAGGCCATCCTCGCGGGCGAAGAGTACAACACCGCCCAGCTGGCGTACTTCGACTCGATCGCCGTCGCCGAGGAGCTGCAGTCGCAGGCCGACGCTCAGGCCGTCATCGCCGACGACGCCACCAAGAAGGCTGCACAGCTCGCCGCCCAGCTGTACCGCAACGGCGGCGACGACACGGCGCTCGAGCTCTTCTTCGCCGGGTCCGCCGACAACGCCGACGAGCTGCTCTCGCGCCTCGGCACGATGGACAAGGTCTACCAGTACAACCAGACGGTGCACGACAATGCGGTCGCCGCGCGCAACTCCGCGCAGTCGCTGACCGATCAGGCCAACGTCGCCCGCACCGAGCGCGACCGTCTGCAGAAGATCGCCGAGCAGAAGATGATCGAGGCGCAGGCCGCAGCGGATGCCGCGCAGGCCGCACTCGACGAGCAGTCGGCCAACCTCGCCACGATGCAGGCGCAGCTCGCCGCTCTGAAGGATGCCACGGCCACCACCGTGGCCGGCTACCAGGAGGGCGTGCGCGTCGCCGAGGAGGAGCGCAGACGCCGCGAGGCCGAAGAGGCCGCCAAGGCTGCAGCGGGCAACGACAACGGTGCTGGCGGCGGTGGCGGCGGCGGAGGCGGAGGCGGTACCGCCGGAACGGGCGGCTGGGTCCGCCCGCACGGTGGTCACCGCAGTGCCGGATACGGCCCACGTCCCAAGCCCTGTGCGGCGTGCTCCGGCTGGCACTACGGCGTCGACCTCGCGAACGGCTGCGGGGCCGCGATCTACGCCGCGCAGTCCGGCACCGTCGACTACGCCGGCCCCCGAGGCAACTACGGCAACTACATCCGCATCCAGCACGGCGGGGGAGTCTCCTCGGGCTACGCGCACATCAGAGACGGCGGCTTCGCCGTGCGCAACGGTGCCTGGGTGAACTCCGGCCAGGTCATCGCCTACGCGGGCAACACCGGAGCATCCGTCGGCTGCCACCTGCACTTCGAGGTCTACCTCAACGGGGAGTACACGAACCCGATCTCGTTCCTCGCGGACCGCGGCATCTCGGTCTGAATCCCGCACTGATCACGCAGAAGACCCCCGGCCGCTGAGCGGAACCGGGGGTCTTCTGCGTGCTGCTCGGGTCAGTGACCCTGCT
Source organism: Microbacterium sp. NPDC097977 (assembly GCF_040302605.1). Classification (NCBI taxonomy): domain Bacteria; kingdom Bacillati; phylum Actinomycetota; class Actinomycetes; order Micrococcales; family Microbacteriaceae; genus Microbacterium; species Microbacterium sp. NPDC097977. The sequence goes on along the minus strand of NZ_JBEOUR010000091.1, from coordinate 8,931 downwards.
CGCCGAAACGGACGATCGCCTCGTCGAGGATGCGCTCGGCCTCAGCCTTGTCGCCCCACGCGTCGACCTTGACCCACTTGTTGGGCTCGAGGTCCTTGTAGTGCTCGAAGAAGTGCGCGATCTCCTTCTTCGTGTACTCGGCGATGTCGTCGATGTCCTGGATGTGGGCCCAGCGCGGGTCCTTCGACAGCACGGCGACCAGCTTGTCGTCGCCGCCGGCCTCGTCGCTCATCTTGAGAACCGCGACGGGGCGGACCTCGACGACGACGCCGGGGTAGATGGCGTGGTCGAGCAGCACGAGCACGTCGAGCGGATCGCCGTCCTCGCCGAGCGTGTTGTCGAAGTAGCCGTAGTCGGCCGGGTAGCCGAAGGTCGTGTAGAGCACGCGGTCGAGGTGAACTCGTCCGGTCTCGTGGTCGACCTCGTACTTCACGCGGCTGCCGCGTGGGATCTCGATGACGGCGTCGTGTGCGCCCATGCGTGTGCTCCTCAGAAAAGACGGTTGGATGCCGCGCACCAGCCTACCCGGGGAGGCCGCCGCCGTCCGGGCGGTCGTGCCCTGCCGTTCAGCCTCGACGCCGCGTGAGGCGGCCCAGCAGCCGGGAGAAGACTCCGCTGAGCAGCAGCACCAGGGTGCCGGCGTACCCGACCGTCGGCACGAAGACCGCGAGCGCCAGCGCGATCAGGAACAGGATGATCGCGGCGAGATCGCCGATGATCCCCGCGCGCAGGGTCTCGGGCGTCGTCGTGCCGAGCTCGGGATGACGCAGCAGGTAGACCCCACCCGCGAGCGTGGTCGCCTGCGTCGCGATCAGGGTGCCGATGTAGACCACGGGCTGCAGCAGGTCGGTGTCCATCTGCCCGATCATCGCCGTGGGCACCGGCAGCCAGACGATCGTCGCCATCCATGCCACGTTGATCCACAGAAGCGGAGTGGTGATCCACTCCACATCGCGGTACTGCCGGTGGTGTCCCATCCAGAACGTCGCGATCAGCACGAAGCTCAGGCCGAAGCTCAGGAGCTGGCCCGAATGATCGGAGAAGAAGTCCGCCGTGGTCAGCGTGTCGGACGCCGCCTCCGACACCGCCTCCATGAGGGGGAGGATCAGCAGCGTCATCGCGATCGCCACCACGGCGTCGACGAATGCCTTGAAGCGCTCGGGAGGAAATCGGCCGTCGGTGCGGGATCGCGTTGCGTGTTCTGCCACGGCGTCAGGTTAGGGCGATCGGTGTCATCCGCGCGACCGCGGCACGGCGATCCGTCGTCGTGATCTACCGTGGAGCTGTGCCCTCGCTCTCACCCGCCATCGCCGAGATCCGCCTCGCCGTGCGCACCGCGCTCGCCGATCTGCACGAGGGATCGACCGTCGTCGTCGCGCTGTCGGGCGGAGCGGACTCGCTCGCGCTCGCCGCGGCCGCCGCGTTCGAGGGATCCAGGCTCGGACTGCGGGTGCGCAGCGTCACGGTCGACCACGGGCTGCAGGACGCATCAGATGCCGTCGCCGCGCGCGCCGCGCGGACGGCGACCTCGTTCGGCCTCGATGCTCTCGTCGTCACCGTCGACGTCGGTGCGGAGGGCGGCCCTGAGGCCGCCGCGCGGGATGCGCGCTACCGGGTGCTGAGGGACGCCGCAGCGGATGCCGGTGCCGCGGCCGTTCTGCTCGGGCACACCCTCGACGATCAGGCGGAGACCGTGCTGCTCGGCCTCGCCAGGGGCTCCGGTGCCGCCAGTATGCAGGGCATGGCCCCGGTGCGCGACGACGACGACGGCCTGCGCTGGGTGCGCCCACTGCTGCGGGTGAGGCGGGAGACGACGCGGGCGTTCTGCGCGGCATCCGACCTGGAGTTCTGGGACGACCCGCACAATCTCGAGGATCGCTTCGCTCGGGTGCGCGTGCGGGAGCGCGTGCTGCCGGTTCTGGAATCCGAACTCGGGCCGGGCATCGCCGAGGCTCTCGCCCGCACGGCGGAGCAGCTTCGCGAGGACGCGGAAGCCTTCGACGAGATGATCCACGAGACGATCGAGGACATCGTCGAGCACGCGGAGGCGGGGATCTCGGTCAGCGTCGCAGCGCTCGCCGCGAATCCCGCGGCGCTGCGCAACCGCATCATCCGCCTGGTGGTGGACAGCGAGTTCGGTGTGAGCCTGACCCGGCTGCAGACTCTGGAGGTCGCGCGCCTCGCGACGGACTGGACGGGTCAGGGACCCATCGACCTGCCCTCGTGCTCCGCCGCCCGAATCGGCGGACGCATCGTCTTCACCGCGCGCTGAGGACGCAGACCGCGCAGGGAGCGATCGACCCGCGCTCGCGTCGATCGCCTTCGCGCCGACCTACTTCTTGCCGCCGAAGAGCCCGCCCAGCAGATCTCCGATGCCGCCGCCGCCCGACGACGCGCCGCCTCCGAGCAGGCCGCCGATGATGTCGCCGATGCCGCCCCCGCCCGACTGCGCCCCGGAGGTGCTCGACGGTGCGCTCTTGCTCTTCGTCGCGTTGGCGATGAGCCCCATCACGATGGGGGCGAGGATCGGGAGCAGCGCGCCGAAGTCGATGCCGGCGGTCTCCTTCGACTCGGTGAGCTTCTCCGTCACCTTCTTCTCGTCGGCGCCGAGGATGTGCGAGACGATCTTGCCGCCGTCGGTCTGATCGATGTCGTCGACCTTCGCCGCACCGCCTCTGCCCTCGTGGCGCTTGAGGGCGTTCTCGATCGCGGCCGAGCCCTCGGCGGTCGAGGCGTTCTTCGCCAGCCCGCCCAGCAGCACGGCGCCGCCCTGCTCGACCGCGGACCTGGCGACGTCCGGCGAGACGCCGAGCTTCGCGGCGATGTCGTCGACCGGCACCTGCGTGAGGATGTCATCAAGAGCCATGGGTGATTCCTTCCCTCGGTGGACGGATGCCCGTTCCACCGCCAGGGTAGTGCGCGCGGTGCTCCGCCGGTATGCCGTTCGTGCGGGCCGCACCCGGTTGGGGGAGACCGCCTCCGACGACGTAACATCGATCCATGCGCGCCGCGGAAATCCAGGACGACCTTGCCCAGATCCTCGTCACCGAGGAGGAGATCATCGCGAAGCTCGATGAGCTCGCGATCCAGGTCGCGGCCGACTACGCCGGCAAGGAGATCATCCTGGTCGGCGTGCTCAAGGGCGCGGTCATGGTCATGGCCGACTTCGCTCGCGCACTGCCCTTCCACGCACCCATGGACTGGATGGCCGTCTCGAGCTACGGCGCCAGCACCAAGTCGAGCGGTGTCGTGCAGATCCGGAAGGATCTCGACACCGATCTGAACGGCAAGCACGTGCTCATCGTCGAGGACATCATCGACTCCGGCCTCACGCTGAGCTGGCTGCTGGAGAACTTCGAGTCGCGGGGAGCGGAGTCGATCGAGGTGCTCGCGCTGCTGCGCAAGCCCGAGGCGGCGAAGGTCGTCATCGACTGCAAGTACGTCGGCTTCGACATCCCCACCGACTTCGTCGTGGGCTACGGACTTGACTACGACGAGCGCTACCGCAACCTGCGTGACGTCGCGGTGCTCGCGCCCCACGTCTACAGCTGAGCCGCGTTCCGTCTCGTCGCAGGCTCCCCACTCGACGACCGGGTCTGAGCCCCGGTACGCCGTGGGTGAACGCACAGCGCCCACCTAGAGCGTGCGCGATACGCTGATCCGACCATGGATGTCAAGAAGCTCACTCGGAATCCGCTGATCTACGTCGCGCTGATCGGGCTGCTGCTGTTCGGCGGCTTCCTGCTGATCTCGAACCTCGGCGCTCCGAAGCAGATCACGACGCAGGAGGGGCTCACGCTCCTCTCCGGCAAGACCGTCACCGAGGTCGTGAACACCGACGGCGACCAGCGCGTCGACATGACCCTCTCCAAGCCGTTCAAGGGCTCCGAGAACGTGCAGTTCTACTACGTCGACGCGCGGGCCGACGAGGTCGTGACGGCGATCACCTCCGCCGATCCCAAGGACGGCTTCGACGACGCCGTCCCGCGTGCGACATGGTTCGACGGCATCCTCTCGCTCCTCCTCCCGCTCGTGCTGCTCGGCCTGCTGTTCTGGTGGCTGCTCTCGTCGATGCAGGGCGGTGGCAGCAAGGTCATGCAGTTCGGCAAGTCCAAGGCCAAGCTCGTGAACAAGGAGACCCCCACGGTCACCTTCGCCGACGTCGCCGGTGCCGACGAGGCGATCGAGGAACTCCACGAGATCAAGGAGTTCCTGCAGGACCCGGCCAAATTCCAGGCGATCGGCGCCCGCATCCCCAAGGGCGTGCTCCTGTACGGCCCTCCCGGAACCGGAAAGACGCTGCTCGCCCGCGCCGTGGCCGGTGAAGCCGGTGCGCCGTTCTACTCGATCTCCGGCTCGGACTTCGTCGAGATGTTCGTCGGTGTCGGTGCCTCCCGAGTGCGCGACCTGTTCAATCAGGCCAAGGAGAACGCCCCCGCGATCATCTTCATCGACGAGATCGACGCCGTCGGCCGCCACCGTGGTGCCGGCATGGGCGGCGGGAACGACGAGCGCGAGCAGACGCTCAACCAGATGCTCGTCGAGATGGACGGCTTCGACCCGAACGCGAACGTCATCGTGATCGCGGCGACCAACCGTCCCGACATCCTCGACCCCGCGCTGCTGCGTCCCGGCCGCTTCGACCGTCAGATCGGCGTCGACGCCCCCGACCTCAAGGGGCGGCAGAAGATCCTCGAGGTGCACGCCAAGGGCAAGCCGCTCGCGAAGAGCGTCGATCTCGAGGTCGTCGCCCGCAAGACTCCCGGCTTCACCGGTGCCGACCTCGCGAACGTCCTCAACGAGGCCGCCCTGCTGACGGCACGCTCGAACGCGCAGCTCGTCGACAACCGCGCTCTCGACGAGGCCATCGACCGGCTGATCGCCGGACCGCAGCGTCGCACCCGCGTCATGAAGGACCGCGAGAAGCTCATCACGGCGTACCACGAGGGCGGTCACGCGCTCGCCGCGGCGGCGATGAACTACACCGATCCCGTGACCAAGATCACGATTCTGCCCCGAGGCAAGGCACTGGGATACACGATGGTGCTGCCGCTCGACGACAAGTACTCCGTCACCCGCAACGAACTGCAGGACCAGCTCACGTACGCCATGGGTGGGCGCGTGGCCGAGGAGATCATCTTCCACGACCCGACCACCGGTGCGTCCAACGACATCGAGAAGGCCACGTCGATCGCCCGCAAGATGGTCATCGAGTACGGCATGACGACGCAGGTCGGACCTGTGAAGCTCGGATCCGAGGGCGGCGACATGTTCGTGGCCCGCGACATGGGACGAGGCCGCGAGTACTCCGAGAAGGTCGCAGAGCGGGTCGACGCCGAGGTGCGCGCCCTGATCGAGCAGGCGCACGACGAGGCGTACAAGGTGATCAGCGCGAACCGCGACATCCTCGACCGCCTGGCCCTCGCCCTGCTCGAGGAGGAGACGCTCGACCACAACCAGATCGCCGAGATCTTCACCGAGGTGCGCAAGCTCCCCGAGCGGCCCCTGTGGCTGTCGAGCGAGTCGCGGCCGGTGTCGGACGTTCCTCCGATCGAGGTTCCGAAGAAGGTCGTGCCGGTCGCGGCGTCCGTCGAGGCGCCGGCCACGGCTCCGCGCACGCAGCCCGGATCTGCGGGAGCCGGTCAGGCTCGACCCGCGACGGCCTGATCCGTGGCTGTCGACCGCGCCCGGGTCGAGCGGCTCACCCGTGAGCTGCTCGAAGCGATCGGCGAGGATCCGGATCGTCCGGGGCTGAAGCAGACCCCGGCACGGATGGGCGAGCTGTACGCGGAGTTCTTCGCGGGCGTCGGGCAGGATGCCGCCGCCCCGCTCGCGCACACCATCAGCGTCGCACGCGGCCCGGCACCCGACACTCTGCCGTCGGGGGCCGTGCTGCTGCGCGACATCCGCTTCCGCTCGGTCTGCGAGCACCACCTGCTGCCGTTCGCGGGACGGGCGCACATCGCCTACCTCCCCGGTGAGCAGGTCGTCGGCCTCGGAGCGTTGGTGCGCGTGGTCGAGACCCTCGCCGCCCGACCGCAGGTGCAGGAGCGCCTCGGGGAGCAGATCGCCGACACGATCGCCGAGAACCTCGACACCCGCGGGGTGCTGGTCGTGCTCGACGCGAGCCACGGCTGCGTCACGATGCGCGGCGGGCGTCAGCCGGAGGCGTCGACCCTGACGATCGCCGCACGCGGCGAGTACACGGATGCGGTCGCTCGCGCCGAGCTCATCGCGCTGATCGGTGCATCGACCGGGTCCTCGCACTCATGACCGGCATCTGGGGCATCGTCAACATCACCCCCGACTCGTTCAGCGACGGCGGGCGCTACTTCGACGTGGACCGCGCCGTCGCACACGGCCTGCAGCTGCGCGCCGACGGAGCCACCGTGCTCGACATCGGCGGCGAGTCGACCAGGCCCGGCGCTCAGCGTGTCGGAGCCGAGGAGGAGCAGAGGCGTGTGCTGCCGGTGATCGAGCGGCTGGTCGCCGAGGGCGCTCCGGTGAGCATCGACACCCTCGACGCCTCGACCGCCGCCGCGGCGGTGCGAGCGGGGGCGCGGATCGTCAACGACGTGTCGGGCGGTCTCGCAGATCCGGACATGCTCGCGGCGGTCGCCGAATCCGGCGCCGACTACGTGATCGGGCACTGGCGCGGGTTCTCCGACGACATGTACGCCAAAGCGGTCTACCGCCGCACCGCCCGCGAGGTCGCGGGGGAGCTGCAGGAGCGGATGGGCGAGACCGCCGCATCCGGCATCGCCCCGTCGCGGCTCATCCTCGACCCGGGCATCGGCTTCGCGAAGGCGGGTGCGCAGAACTGGGACGTGCTGCGCGGACTCGACGAGATCGTGGCGCTGGGCCCGCGCGTGCTCATCGGCACCTCGCGCAAGAGGTTCCTCGCGGAGACCCTGGGTGCAGACCCCGCCGGGGTCTCGGAGGCCCGCCGCGACCTCGCGACCGCGGTGACCAGTGCGCTCGCCGCCCGGGCCGGTGCGTGGGCCGTGCGCGTGCACGACGTGAGTGCCACACGGGACGCGCTCGCCGTCGTGCGCGCCTGGGAAGGATAGGACCATGGAGCCCCTCGATGAGATCGTCCTGACGGGACTCACCGTCTTCGGCAGGCACGGCGTCTACGACCACGAGCGCGAGAACGGTCAGGAGTTCACGATCGACCTGCGCCTGACGATGTCGCTGCGCGCGGCCGCGGCCTCCGATGACGTCGTCGACACGGTGCACTACGGCGAACTGGCCGAGAAGGTCGCCGCCGTCGTCGCCGGAGAGCCGGTGAACCTGATCGAGACGCTCGCCGAGCGCATCGCCGACGTCGCCCTCGCGGATTCCCGCGTGCAGTTCGTCACCGTCACGGTGCACAAGCCGCACGCTCCGATCGCCCTGACCTTCAGCGACGTCGCGGTCACCGTGCGCCGTGCGCGGTCGACCGAAAAGGACACACCGTGAGCCGCAACCTGGCGAACCCGCCCAGCCTTCCCGGCCCCCGCCCCGGACGTGCAGAGGCCGTGGCCGTCGTCGCCTTCGGCGCGAACCTCGGTGACCGCGAGGCCACCATCCGGGCAGCGGCGGACCGCATCGCGCGACTGCCCCTGGTCAGCGGCGTGCGTCTGTCGCCGCTGTTCGAGACGGTGGCGCTCAGGCTGGACGGTCCGGATCCCGAGGCGCCCGGCTATGTCAACGCGGTCGCGCTGGTGACGACGCGTCTGGCTCCGAGCATCCTGCTCGGGATGCTGCACGCCGTCGAGGACGAGCACGGCCGAGAGCGGCACGAACGCTGGGGGGACCGCACGCTCGACCTCGACCTGATCGCCTACGGCGACGAGAGTGCGGATGACGAGCGACTGCAGCTGCCGCATCCGCGCGCCGCCGAGCGGCTCTTCGTGCTCGAGCCCTGGCTCGCTCTCGACCCGGACGCCGAGCTGCCGGGCCGCGGCAGGGTCGCGGACCTCGTCACGAGCCTGCGCGCCGCGGAGCAGCGATGAAACGCACCTCCGTCGGACTGCTCGTCGTCCTCGCACTCCTCTCGGGTGCCGCGGGCTACGTGCTCGACCACATGCTCACGGCCATGGGCCGCACCACCTTCACTCCGTCGCTCCTGCTGCCCCTGCTGCTCCTGCTCATCGGTACGGCATCGCTGGGCGTGGCGTGGCCGGTGCGCGTGAGCGTGCGCAGCGGCATCCGCATCGATCCGTTCCGCGCGACCCGCGCCGTCACCCTCGCCCGGGCGTCGAGCCTGCTCGGCGCGATCATGGCCGGGTTCGGCGTGGGGCTGCTGGTGTTCCTTCTGTCCCGGCCGATCGATCCCCCGGTAGGGTCGACTGTGGCGATGCTGGCGCTGATCGGAAGTGCGGTCGCGCTCGTCGTCGCCGCGCTCATCGCCGAACAGTTCTGCATACTTCCGAAGGATCCTGATGACTCAGAACCCAGAGATCGAGCCGGGGACCCCGGCCCCGCTGAACTCGGCGGAGGTCACTGACCTCGCAGCCCTCGACCAGGGGACGTATCCGTCGCTGCGCACCGCGCGCAACGACGCCCGCCTCGAGCTCGACGGCAGCTGGCACCAGATCTCGCCGCGCTACGTGGTGTCGCAGATCCTCCAGAACGTGATCTTCATCGCGTTCATCCTCGCGATCGCCGTGGTGCTCGCGCTCGTCCTGCACCAGACCTGGGTCTGGATCCCCGCGGGGGTCATCGTGGTGATCACCCTGATCACGCTGGTGATCCTGCCCCGTCAGGCGAAGGCGATCGGATACATGCTGCGCGCCGACGACATCGTCTTCCGCAAGGGCATCCTGTGGCAGCGCATGATCGCGGTGCCGTACGGACGCATGCAGCTCGTCGACATCACCCAGGGCCCGCTCGATCGCGCGTTCGGCGTCACCCAGCTCAAGATGGTGACCGCCGCGGCGACCACCG
>NZ_JBEOUR010000090.1:0-10849 GCF_040302605.1 Microbacterium sp. NPDC097977 | reverse complement strand
GGCCATGGACGCGGCCGCGTCCCTCGTCGCCGAGCTCATCGGCAACGGAGTGCGCGACCTCGTGCTCTCGCCCGGCTCCCGCTCGCAGGCGCTCGCGCTCGCCGCAGTGCGCGCCGCCGACGACGGACGGCTGCGTCTGCACGTGCGCATCGACGAGCGGGTGGCGGGATTCACGGCCCTCGGGCTCGCGCGCGAGACGGGTGTGCCCGCCGCCGTCCTGTGCACCTCGGGCACCGCCGTCGCGAACCTGCTGCCCGCGACCATGGAGGCGTTCCATTCGGGCGTGCCGCTGCTGCTGCTCACGGCCGACCGCCCGCCGGAGCTCCGGGGCGTCGGCGCGAATCAGGCGACCATCCAGCCGGGGATGTTCGCCGCCTGGGTTCGGGAGCAGATCGATGCCCCGGTGCCCGGCCGCGGCGACGGTGACGGCGACTGGTCGGGGCTCGCGGCGCACGCCGTCGAGATCGCGATGGGAGTGGATGCCGCGCATGGCCTCCCCGGCGTCGCCGGCCCCGTGCATCTGAACCTGCCCTCGCGCGAGCCGCTCTCCGGAGCGCATCCGACAGTCGAGATCACGGCGGGCGAGGCTCCGCGTCGTCCGCCGGCCGAACCGCTCGTCCTCGAGCGGGGTCCGCGCACCGTCGTCATCGCGGGGGCGGACGCGGGTCCGGATGCCGAGGAACTGGCGCACGCCGGATCCTGGCCGCTCATCGCCGAGATCGTCAGCGGCGCCCGCTTCGGCCGCCAGGTCGTGCACGGGTATCGCGCGCTGCTGAGTGACGCCGAGCTCGGCGGCCGCATCGAGCGCGCGGTCGTCTTCGGGCACCCGACGTTGAGTCGCGAGGTCGTGCGGATGCTGGGGCGGGCCGACATCGAGGTGATCGCCGTGCGCCGCGGCGGAGAAGCCCTCGACCTCAACGGGCGCACGACGGCGACGGCCGCCGTCGCGGTGGCTCCCGGTGCGGGGGATCGTGAGTGGCTGGGCGTCTGGCTCACGGCATCCGCAGGGCGGGCCGTCGACCTCAGCGAGCGCGCACCCGACCAGGAGGGACTCGCCTCGGCGGACCCCGGAGCGCGTCGTGAGGCGGTCGCCGCGGAGCTCGCCGCCGTGCGCCGTCCGCTCGATCGCGAGCTCCTCGTCGATGCGGTCTGGCGTGCGACCTGGCCGCACGACCGGCTGATGTTCGGATCGTCGCGGCTCGTGCGGGTCGCCGACGCGGTGCTGGGCGGCAAGAAGGTGCCCGTGCACGCCAACCGCGGGCTCGCCGGGATCGACGGCACCATCGCGACGGCGACGGGCATCGCGCTCGCCAGCCAGGCCGGCGGCGCCCCCGGAGTGACGCGCGTGCTTCTCGGAGACCTCGCCTTCCTGCACGACGCGGGTGCGCTGCTGCTGCCGCCCGATGAAGACGAACCGCGGCTGCAGGTGATCGTCGGCAACGACGGGGGAGGCACCATCTTCGACGGGCTGGAGGTCGCGGCGACAGCTGATCGGGCCGATCTCGACCGCGCCTTCTACACGCCCCACACCGTGCGTCTCGAGCACCTCGCCCTCGCCTACGGCTGGGAGTATCAGCGGATCACCACGCGCACGGCTCTCGATCAGGCGCTGACCACGCCTGCCGGTGGGCGGCAGCTGATCGAGGTTCCGCTCGCGCGCTGATCTCCCGCCACAGCCTGCATCGGCGATGGCAGGATGAACCCATGACAGCGCATGAGTGGGCGAAGGCACTGCAGGTCGGCGACGGGTTCCGTCTCGCGGACGTCGATCCGCGGAGCACCCCGGGGTATCGCGGCGGCAAGGCCGACGGCAAGCGGGACCTCGCGGCGGGGCTCGACGAGCTCAACATCCTGCAGGAGCGGCTCTTCGCCGAGAGTCGCGTGGGGGTGGCCGAAGACTCCGTGCTGCTGATCCTGCAGGCGATGGACTCCGCGGGCAAGGGCGGGATCGTGCGTCATGTCGTCGGCGGCGTCGACCCCCAGGGGGTGGCGCTCACGGCGTTCAAGGCGCCGACGCCCGAGGAGCTGCAGCACGACTTCCTCTGGCGCGTCTCGACGCGGCTGCCCGAGCCCGGGTTCATCGGCGTCTTCGACCGGTCGCACTACGAGGACGTCCTGATCGGCCGCGTCCGCTCGCTCGCTCCCGCCGCCGAGATCGACCGGCGCTACGACGCGATCAACGACTTCGAGGCCGAGGTCGCCGCGTCCGGGACCCGCATCGTCAAGGTGATGCTCCACATCTCGCCCGAGGAGCAGAAGTCCCGCCTGATGGAGCGACTGGAACGGCCGGACAAGCACTGGAAGTACAACCCCGGCGACGTCGACGAGCGGCTGCTGTGGGACGACTACATGGCCGCGTATCAGGTGGCGTTCGACCGCACGTCGACCGAGGTGGCGCCATGGCACGTCATCCCCGCCGACCACAAGTGGTTCGCCCGCCTCGCTGTGCAGGAGCTGCTCCTCGACGCCCTGCAGCGGATCGCCCCGCAGTGGCCGGCCGCCGACTTCGACGTCGAGGCCGAGAAGAAGCGACTGGCTGCCAGCTGACTGCTCGCGTCGGGGCGAGGACTCAGGCGAGGGCGTCGACCAGGGGGCGGAACTTGACCCGTGTCTCCAGCAGCTCGGACTCGGGGTCGGAGCCCGCGACGATCCCGGCACCCGCATAGGCGGTGACGTCGATGCGGCCGTCGCCGGGGGAGAACTGCGCACACCGCAGCGCGATCGCCCACTCGCCGTTGCCGGCGGCGTCGACCCAGCCGACCGGTCCGGCATAGCGCCCGCGGTCGAACGGCTCGAGCTCGCGGATCGCCGCGATCGCCGCGGGCGTCGGAGTGCCCGCGACCGCCGCGGTCGGATGCAGGGCGCCCACGAGGTCGAGCGACGAGCCGCCGTCTGCGAGCTCCCCCTCGACGTCGGTCGCCAGGTGGAACAGGTTCGGCAGCTTCAGCAGGAAGGGCTGCTCGCTCGCCGCGAGAGCCCGGGTGTGCGGGCGCAGCGACGCGAGCACGCTCTGCACGGCGTACTGATGCTCGTCGAGGTCCTTGGTGCTGGACGCCAGATGAGCGGATGCCACGGTGTCGGCGTCCGCATCGGCTCCGCGGCCGATGGTTCCGGCCAGGACCCGCGCCGTCACGGTTCGCTGCTGCACGGTGACGAGGGTCTCGGGGCTCGCGCCGATCAGCCCGTCGACGGCGAAGGCCCACGTGTCGGGGTATCCGGTCGACAGCGCCCGCACGAGGCGCCGCAGATCGGAACCCGCCGGGATGCTGCCGGTGAGGTCGCGCGCGAGCACGACCTTGCTGAGCTCGCCGTCCGCGATGCGACCGAGCGCCTGCCGCACGGAGTCCTGATAGCCCTGCGGGCTCTGGGCGCCGGGACCCACGGTTCCCGCCCAGTGCGGGCCGTATTCCCGCGTCGCGGCGCCCTCTTCCGTAGCGTCGGCGGACGAGGAGCGGCGGATGCGGGTGAGCCAGGTGCGTCCGCTGTGACGCCCGATCACGAGCGACGGGACGATCAGCACGCTGTCGGCGGCGGAGTCCTCGTCGAACGTCAGCGCTCCGAACGCGACGGGGCCTGAGCCGGGGAGTCCGAGTTCGTCGTCGACCTCGGCATCCTGCGCGAGCTCCCGCCAGGCGTCGGCGATCGCAGCCGATCGCCGTGGCGCCGTGCCGGCCGGTACCCGGACGGTCTCGACGACCCCGGCGCCCACGGCGACGATCCCGTCTCCGCGGCGCAGCCACGCGAGGGGCCGCGCCGGGTCGGCGAAGGCCAGGAGATCCTCGACCGGATCGATCTCACGGGTCTCCACGACCAGCCTGCTGCTCACCCCTCCAGCCTAGTTCTTCGGTCAGGGGGAAGGTCGGGGGCGCGGCCTACGCTGAACGCATGAGCGATGTGCGACCCGCCCCCGGTGCCGAGATGATCTTCCAGTGGCGCAAGTGGGACGGCTCGCCGCACTGGCGGCACGAGTGCGTGTACCTCGGCGCCGACGAGTGGGGCGACTGGCTCGGTCAGCCGGGGGGATGGCGGAGTGCTCGTCCCGGTGCCTCGTTCGTGGCCGAGGGGCCGAACGTCACTCTCGTCCCGCGTCGGACCGACTTCGCCCTGACCGTGAATCGTGATCACCCGAAGGGTGTGCGCATCTACATCGATCTCGGATGGGACGTGCGCTGGACGGAGGATCCGCTGCTCGCCACCGGCATCGACATGGACCTCGATGTCGTGCGCGTCGAGGGGGAACGGGGAACCTGGGTCGACGATCGCGACGAGTGGGCCGAGCACAGTGCGCAGTACGGGTACCCCGCCGAGGTCATGGCACGGCTCGAAGACCTCGCGCTCGACCTGGAGCAGCAGGTGCTCGCGCGCGTCGCGCCTTTCGACGATGCCACGGCAGATCGCTGGCTCGACCGCCTCGAGGCCCTCCCCCTCGCGCCTAGACTGGACTCGTGACCTCGAACGATGCAAACCGCGCCGATCTCGGCAAGGACCCCGCCCGCGTCAGCGGCATGTTCGACCAGGTCGCCGCGGGCTACGACCGCACGAACACCGCGATGACGGTCGGCAACGACGCGCTCTGGCGCGCGGCTGCGACGAGGGCCGTGGCACCGAAGCCGGGGGAGAAGATCCTCGACCTCGGGGCGGGCACGGCATCGTCGTCGGCGTCGCTCGCCCGCAGTGGAGCGCAGGTGGTCGCGGCCGACTTCTCGCCGGGCATGCTCGCCGAGGGGCAGCGCCGTCACGGCAGCATCCGCAATCTCTCGTTCGTGCAGGCGGATGCCACGGATCTCCCGTTCGCCGATGCGGAGTTCGATGCGGTCACGATGTCGTACGCGCTGCGCAACGTGAACGACCCGAAGAAGGCGCTCCGCGAGCTCCTCCGCGTCACCAAGCCGGGCGGTCGTCTGGTGATCAACGAGTTCTCCACGCCGCCGGGCTCGGTGTTCCGCGCCGCCTACCGCTTCTACAACTCACAGGTGCTGCCGCGCGTGGCCCGCGTCGCCGGCACGAACGGCGACGCCTACGACTACCTGAACGAGTCGATCCGCGACTGGCCCGATCAGAAGAGGCTCGCGGCGTGGATCCGCGAGGCCGGATGGTCCGAGGTCGAGTACCGCAACCTCTCGTTCGGGATCGTCGCGCTGCACCGGGCGGTCAAGCCCGCGTGAACACCGCGCGCGGACCCGCACCCCTGACGAAGGTAGGCTGAGATCGTGACTTCGAGCCGCGTTGCCCCGGGTTCGCGACTGGCGAGCCGTCTCGGCTTCAGCGACCGTGTCTTCATCGGCACGGCCGGCCGCCGTGTCGCGCAGGCGATCGAGGAGGGCCTCGAGCGGGTCGAGACCGGCCTCGCCGACGACGTGCGCGTCGCCGATCCGCTGGCCGATGCCGCCAGCCGCTACCTCTACGAGGCCGGCGGCAAGCGCATCCGGCCGGTGCTGACGCTGCTCGCCGCGCAGCTCGGCGACGGCAACATCGACGCCGTGATCGATGTGGCCAAGGCCCTCGAGATCACCCACCTCGGCTCGCTGTACCACGACGATGTGATGGACGGCGCCGACCGCCGCCGGGGCGTGCCCGCCGCGCAGACCGTGTGGGGCAACAACATCGCCATCCTCACCGGCGACATCCTGTTCTCCCGTGCGAGCCAGCTGATGTCGCGTCTCGGTGAGCGGGCGATCCGTCTGCAGGCCGACACCTTCGAGCGGCTCGTGCTCGGCCAGATGCATGAGACCCTCGGCGCTCAGCCCGGCGACGACCCGATCGAGTTCTACCTGCAGGTGCTCGCCGACAAGACCGGCTCCCTGATCGCGGCGGCGACGCAGGGCGGCGTCATCTTCTCCAACGCCCCCTCCGCGTACGAGGAGCCGCTGCGGGTGTACGGCGAGAAGATCGGCGTCGCGTTCCAGCTGCTCGACGACGTGATCGACCTGTCCGCCAAGCCCGAGGACACGGGCAAGGTACCCGGCACCGATCTGCGTGCCGGCGTGCCGACGATGCCCTACCTGCTGCTGAAGGCCGAGACCGACGACGCGTCGATCGACCTGGCCGCCCGCATCGACGACGGCGTCGCGCGCATCGCCGACGGCGCAGATCCGTCGATCCTCGACGGACCTCTCGCCGAGCTGCGCGACCACGTCGGAACCGACAAGACTCGCGCGCTCGCGCACTCCTGGACGAAGGATGCGATCGCCACCCTCACTGCGCTCCCGCGCGGCACGGTGCGCGAGGCGCTCACCCGTTTCGCAGAGACCCTCGTCGAACGCTCCAGCTGAGGCGTCGCGGCCACGGCCGCGCACTCCGGACGCGACGGCATACGAAAGGACCCTTATGACCAAGCTCAGACTGGCCATCGTCGGAGCGGGCCCCGCCGGCATCTACGCCGCCGACATCCTGCTGAAGGCCGAGCGCAAGTTCGACGTCTCCATCGACCTGTTCGAGCAGCTCCCCGCGCCCTACGGTCTCGTGCGGTACGGAGTGGCCCCCGATCACCCGCGCATCAAGGGCATCATCAACGCTCTGCGCGATGTGCTCGATCGCGGCGACATCCGGCTGTTCGGCAACGTCCGGTTCGGCGAGGACGTCACCATCGACGACCTGAAGAAGCACTACAACGCGGTCATCTTCGCCACCGGCGCGATCCGCGACACCGAACTCGACATCCCCGGCATCGACGCGGTCGCCTCCTACGGTGCCGCCGACTACGTCAGCTGGTTCGACGGCCACCCCGACGTCCCTCGCGAGTGGCCGCTCGATGCGGCATCCGTCGGAGTGCTGGGCAACGGCAACGTGGCACTCGACGTCGCCCGGATGCTGGCGAAGCACGCCGAGGACCTGCTGGTCACCGAGGTCCCCGAGAACGTGTACGAGGGGCTGAAGGCCAGCGAGGTCACCGACGTCCACGTGTTCGGGCGCCGCGGCCCCGCGCAGGTCAAGTTCACCCCACTCGAGCTTCGCGAGCTCGGCGAGCTGCGCGATGTCGACATGGTCGTCTACGACGAGGACTTCGACTACGACGAGGCCTCGAAGGACGCCGTCGCCAGCAACAAGCAGGTGATGGTCATCGATCGCGTCCTGCAGTCGTGGCGCAAGCGCGATTCGGTGAACAACGCCGGAGGCACCGCCTCGCGCCGACTGCACCTGCACTTCTGGGCGCGGCCCGTCGAGGTGCGCACGGACGATACCGGTCGCGTCGCCGCCCTCGTCTACGAGCGCACGCGTCCCGACGGTCAGGGGGGAGCGGTCGGCACCGGCGAGATGCGCGAGGTGCCGCTGCAGGCCCTGTACCGTGCGATCGGCTACTTCGGTTCGCCGCTGCCCGGGGTGCCTTTCGACAAGAAGCACGGCGTGATCCCGAACCGCGAGGGCCAGGTGCTCGCCAAGGATTCCAACCAGCAGATGACGGGCATCTACGCCACGGGTTGGATCAAGCGCGGCCCGGTGGGCCTGATCGGCCACACGAAGTCCGACGCGATGGAGACCGTGCGCCACATCATCAACGACCAGGGCTCCTGGTGGCATCCGGAGGACCCGTCCGAAGAGGCGATTCCTGCTCTTCTTCGGGAACGCGGCGTCAGGTGGACGGATCTCGACGGCTGGCACCGGCTCGACGAGCACGAGGTCGCCCTCGGCGCACCGCACGAGCGCGCCCGCGTCAAGGTCGTGCCGCGCGACGAGATGGTGCGCGTCTCCCGCGGCGAGTGACCGTCATCTGATCGTTGTCGGCACCTCGCGTGTCGGGGCGAGGGCGTCTTTAGGCTGGACGCATGCGACTGCGTTCCTTCCTCGTGCTCGGCACGGCCGCTCTGCTTCTGGTCTCCGGATGCACGGCGGCGCCGACTCCGACGCCGCGGCCGTCGGGATCGCCGTCGGTATCGGAGACGACCACGCCCACCCCCGAGCCGATCGTCGAGCCGGAGGCCGCGTTCGACGTGACGTGCGACGACGTCGCCGCCGAGATGAGAGACCTCGTGGGGGAGCCGTCCAGCCCCGTCGAGCCCGCGCTGTCTGTGGTGTCGACGATGAGCTGGATCCCCGGGCCCGCCCAGTACATGTTCCAGCGTGCGGGCGGCATCGCGTGCTCTGCGGGCGCGACCGGCGAGCAGCACTGGGAGGTGGCGCTCGTGCCGGAGGCGGAGAGCGTGATCGCCGGAGCCACCGAGCGGGACGGGTACTTCGGGGAGAATGCCCGCTGCGAGGCTGGGATGTGCTTCTTCACGTTCCCCGAGGGCGAGGTGCTTCTCACCGCCTCGGTGCACGCCCCCGGTCTCGGCAACGCTGACGTCGAGCGCGTGGAGGAGGCGATGCGTCGTCTCGCAGCGTCTGCGTCCGCGAGCCTCCGTGAGGTCGAGTACATCCCCAGCGAGATCGTCGGGCTGCCGTGCGAGCGGTTCATCACCGAGCAGGAGGTGGCCGGCATCGTCGGTGAAGACGTCGGGCTTCTCACCGATTTCGGAGGGTGGGGGATCCCTGCCGAGGTCTACGAGTACGTGAACGGGTCTCGGATCTGCTACTACACCTCGGCGACAGGTGATCTGGGGTCGATATCGAGCCATCTCATGCTCACCGCGCTTCCGGCAGGCGCATGGGCGTTCGAGCGGCTCGACGGCACACCGGTCGATGTCGAGGGGGCGGATGCGGCCAAGGCCAGCGCCGGCGAGAACGGCGAGAAGATCCTCGACGTGCGGCTGGGCGCCGACTGGCTCAGGTTCATGACCTACGACAACGGCTCGGGCGCGGCGGATCCGTCTCCTCTGGCGACGGCGGCCGTGCGCAACCTGACGGTCGGGCCCACGGCTCCGCAGTAGGCGTGGACGTTCGGCTAGCCTGGCGGCATGGCTGAGTGGAGACCGGACGTCCTCGGAGACGAGTTCGAGCAGCTCGCACTCGAACTCGGCGAGGACGACGAGGGGCCCGTCTCCGCGACCCTGGTGCGGAGTCTGCCCCCGGAGCAGAGCTGGTGGGATCAGGTCCGCGGGCACCGTCGACCGCTGGAGGACGTCGACGTGCTGTACATCCACGGCTGGTCCGACTACTTCTTCCAGAAGCGTCTCGCGCGGTTCTGGACCACGCGCGGGGCGCGCTTCTTCGCGCTCGATCTGCGCAAGTACGGACGCAGCCTGCGCGACGGTCAGACGCCGGGCTACATCGCCGACCTCGCCACGTACGACGAGGACATCGAGGCCGCACTGGCGGCGATGGGGCGAGGGGCCGACGGGGCCGCCTCCTCGCGACGGCTGGTGCTCTTCGGACATTCCACCGGTGGCCTGGTCCTCAGCCTCTGGGCGTCACGGCATCCTGCCACCGTTGACGCCGTCATCCTGAACAGCCCGTGGCTCGAGTTCCAGGTCGCCTCGGTGCGCCCGCTGATCGCGACGGTGGCGGAGCTCCAGGCTCGCTGGGCCCCGAGGGAGGTCGCGCCGCAGGTCGATCTGGGTTTCTACACGCGCGCGCAGCAGGAGGTCGCCGACCCCGACGACCCGGTCGAGGTCAACCCGCTGTGGCGCCCGGCGCAGTCCATGGCCATCCATGCCGGATGGTTCCATGCGATCCTGACCGGGCACGCCGCAGTGGCGGCGGGGTTGACGATCGACGCCCCCGTCTGTGTCCTGCTGTCGACGCGGTCCGCGCGGCCCACCCGCTGGTCCGACGACCTCACCCGTGCGGATTCCGTGCTCGTCGTGGACGACATCGCGCGGGCTGCACTGAAACTCGGACCGTCGGTCACCGTGGAGCGCATCGAGGGAGCGCTCCACGACGTCTTCCTCTCCCGTCATGAGGCGAGAGAAGAGGCGTACGCTCGCCTCGGCCGGTGGGTCGGCGGCTGGTCGTCGGATCACTGAGCTCCGCCGGCCAGCCGACCCGCCGGTCATACGATGGATGTATTCAGACGTAGTGCATCTGCCTGGCGAACTGCTCTGCGGCGTCGGCATCCGCGCGCAGCACCGCCTCGCGGAAGTCCCGGTACACCTGCACCATGCGCTCGCGATCGTCCTCGGGCACGATCCAGCCGCGGAGGTTGCGGAACAGTGCCATGCTCGCGGCGTTGGTCATCGTCTGGTGCTGCAGGTTGCGGCTGTGCTCGGTGAGGAAGGAGAAGACCGCCCACCGCGTCCGCGAGATCTCCTCGCCGTCATCCAGGGCGGTGTGCATCTCCCCGATCAGGTCCGCGAGATGCTCGCGGTCCGGACGGCTCATCCGGGCGACCCCCATACGCGCCCCCGCGCCGGCCAGATACCCGGCGAACTCGAGGGTCTGCTGCACCGTCTCGGGCGTCACCTCGGTGACCTCGGTGTATCTGCTCGGGTACATGATCACGAGGCCGAGACGCTCGAGTCGCTGCAGTGCCTCTCGCACCGGTGTCCGCGACACGTGCAGTTCCGCGGCCACCTCGATATCGCGGATGCGGTGCCCCGGCTGCAGCACCCCCTCGATGATCTGCGCCCCGATGTGCTGGAAGACCTCCTCCGCCAGCAGCTGTTTGCTCCCTCGAGTACTCATCATCGAACTGTTGCTGGTCATGGATCGCCCCCAGTTGCTTCCCAGATCCGGGCCCCCATGATGTGCCCGGACGGCAACTACATCATGAAGTCGAGCGCGATGCCAACAATCCACAGGGTGATTTTCATCACCCTGATCATGCGCCGCGATGCCGCTCCCTGACTGGGATCTCCGGGTCGCGGACCATGGTCGTCGGGCGCGTCGGCACCCGCCGACCGCCGTCGGCCGAGACTATATATCGGAATGGGATGGCGACCGCGCGAACGATGAAGGGGACGGATGCGTGCGCATCCGCCCCCTTCGCCGTTCGATGATTACCGGTAGTTGATGAACTGCAGATCGAGGTCGAGAT
>NZ_JBEOUR010000089.1:0-10958 GCF_040302605.1 Microbacterium sp. NPDC097977 | reverse complement strand
GCGGAGTGATCTCTCCCGTCACGAGCGGACGGTTCTCGGTGCGGTGCATGTGCGCGTCGATGTCGCGGTCGAGGTACATGTTGAACGCCGCGGCGGATCCGGCGCTCAGGGAGCCGCCGATCACCGTGGCGATCACGAGCCACATGTCGGGGAGCCCGCCCTGGGCGAGGAACATCACCGGAACGGTGGACACCAGCAGCAGTTCGAGGACGCGCGGTTTGGTGAGGGCGACGTAGGCCTTCACGGTACGACCGATGGACTTCTTCACAACGGTCTGATCAGACATCGTCGAGATCTCGATCCCCTCCTCCACACGCGTCACGACAGCTTTTCCAGTCTAGGGCACGCGCGCGATGAGACCGCCCAGGGCTCCGGCACACGCACCCTGTGGACAACCGCCCCGCCGTGCTCCGCGATCTGGATACCGTATGCGGGTGCATCGCCGACCACTCAACCCGTTCCTCGCTCTCGTCATCGTCTTCTCGGTCGCCGGTTGCGCCCCGCCTGCCCCCGCCCCTTCCACGACCACGATGTTCACCAACGAGGACGAGGCGTTCACCGCAGCGGAAGAGACGTACCGCGGTTACATCGCCGCCTTCAACGCCGTCGACCTCTCGAAACCTGAAACCTTCGAGCCGGTCTTCGCCTTCACGACCGCGAGCTATTCCGCGAATGAGCGGAAACAGCTGTCGGAGATGCACGCCGAAGGCTATATCCGTGGCGGAGACATCGCCATTGTGCTCTTCGATCCTCTAACCGCGACCGACGAAACCGTGACAGCCAGAGCGTGCACCGATGCCAGCCGGACGACGTTCACTGACGCAGACGGGGTCTCCCTGGTGCCTCCAGACCGTCCGGATCGAGTTCTCGTCGAACTGACTTTCACCCTCAACGCTGACGCAGTGCTTCTGGACACGGCCGAGGTGGTGACGGACGAATCATGCGCATCATCGGAGTGATCACCGTGCTCGCCGTGACCGGGTCGCTACCGCTGCCCGCGTCCCCAGTCGGAGTCGCCAAGACATGTACCGCGTCGGAGCAGTCGACATTCGGGTGCGTCTCAAGCGGAACCGCAGTCACTGTCACCGAACGACGTCAGACGCCCGGCGAGGACGCCGAACCTCAGATCGATCGAACTGGATCCGCCGGACCGGAGCATCCGGTAGAGACGACCGTTCCCTATGTGTGTGTCTTCGACACTGTGATGCTGCCGCACTGCATCGTGGTCGGAGCAGACCCGACAGCAGTGGAAACCGAAGGTATGCCACCCCTGACCGTCTCCGACCTCGCAGGGTTCGAGCCCGCACCTGTCCGGGTCGCAGCCGAACCCGACAACGTCGGCGTCGCCGGCCTGCCGACCAACTTCCTCCCCGCCGCCGGGGTGCACACCCGCACGGGAGAGCTCTTCGGCGCTCCGGTGAGCGTGCGTTTCACGCCGGTGGGATACGACTACGAATACGGCGACGGCTCGTTCGCCACGCTCACGACGTCCGGGCGGAGCTGGCGTGAGCTCGGTCAGGCGCAGTTCACCGAGACGCCCACGAGCCATGTGTACTCGCAGCGCGGCACGTACACCGCCGAGGTCGACACCCGGTACACCGCGGAGGTCGACCTCGGCACCGGATGGCTGGACGTGATCGGAGTCCTCACCAGCGAAGGCGATCCGCAGGAGATCACCGTGTACGAGGCGCGGACAGCGCTCGTGGCGAGCACCTGCAGCGAGAATCCGGCCGCGCCCGGATGCTGAGGAACCGTGTTCCACCGATCGTGATCCGCAGTTCCGGACTCGCCGAGATCAGGCGTCATCACATGGAATTCCTGAGCCGGCGACGCGTTGTAAGAAGGGGTAACGGGTCACACCACGGCGCTATGCTGAAATGACTCGCGCGACCGGCGCACATCACACACCCCTCATCAGAGTTGCGGTCTGCGATAGTGCTCTCCGGTCGCTCTCGAACAGTTGCAGAAGGGCTTCACAGTGTCGGAATTGCAGTGGGATGAGATCGACAGGCGCGCGGTGGACACCGCGCGCCTGCTGGCAGCGGATGCCGTCGAGAAGGTCGGGAACGGCCACCCCGGTACCGCGATGAGCCTGGCTCCGGCCGCGTATCTCCTCTACCAGCGTGTGCTGCGCCACGATCCGACCGACACCGACTGGCTCGGCCGTGACCGCTTCATCCTCTCGGTCGGACACTCGTCGCTCACGCAGTACGTGCAGCTCTACCTCGGCGGCTTCGGCCTCGAGCTCGACGACCTCAAGGCGCTGCGCACCTGGGGATCGCTGACCCCCGGACACCCCGAGTACGGTCACACCAAGGGTGTCGAGATCACCACGGGTCCGCTCGGCCAGGGTCTCGCCTCCGCCGTCGGATTCGCGTACGCCGCCCGCTACGAGCGCGGCCTGTTCGACCCCGAAGCGCAGCCGGGCACGAGCCCGTTCGACCACTTCGTCTACGTCATCGCGGGTGACGGCGACCTCCAGGAGGGCGTGACGAGCGAGGCCTCTTCCCTCGCGGGCCACCAGGAGCTCGGCAACCTCATCGCGATCTACGACTCCAACCAGATCTCGATCGAGGACGACACCAACGTCGCCTTCACCGAAGACGTGGCCAAGCGCTACGAGGCGTACGGCTGGCAGGTGCAGATCGTCGACTGGAAGAAGACCGGCGAATACGTCGAGGACGTCGCGGAGCTCAACGCAGCGATCGAGACCGCCAAGGGCGAGACCTCGAAGCCGTCCCTCATCATCCTCCGCACGATCATCGGATGGCCGTCGCCCGGAAAGCAGAACTCCGGCAAGATCCATGGCTCCGCCCTCGGTGGCGACGAGCTGGCCGCGACGAAGAAGGTTCTCGGGTTCGACCCTGAGGAGCACTTCGTCGTCGCCGACGACGTTCTCGCACGCACCCGCGGACTGGCGGACCGCGCCGCCGAGGCACGCGCCGCCTGGCAGACCTCGTTCGACGCATGGGCCGCCGCGAACCCCGAGCGCAAGGCGCTCCTCGACCGCCTCGAGGCGAAGGAGCTCCCCGCGGACATCGCCTCGGCGCTCCCGGTGTTCGAGAGCGGCAAGGACGTCTCGACGCGAGCGGCGTCGGGCCAGGTCATCAACGCACTCGCCGCCGAGCTCCCCGAGCTCTGGGGCGGTTCGGCCGATCTCGCCGAGTCCAACCTCACGACGATCAAGGATGCGAAGTCCTTCATCCCGGCCGAGTGGTCGACCCATGAATGGTCGGGCGACCCCTACGGCCGCGTGCTGCACTTCGGCATCCGCGAGCACGCCATGGGCGCGATCGTGAACGGCATCGTGCTGCACGGTCCGACACGGGCCTTCGGCGGCACCTTCCTCATCTTCAGCGACTACATGCGCCCGCCGGTGCGTCTCGCCGCCCTGATGAACGTCCCGAGCATCTTCGTCTGGACGCACGACTCCGTCGCCCTGGGCGAGGACGGCCCGACCCACCAGCCGGTCGAGCAGATCGCGACGCTCCGCGCCATCCCGAACTTCACCCTGGTGCGCCCCGCCGACGCCAACGAGACCTCGGCCGCCTGGCTCGAGATCCTGCGCCGCCACGAGGGCCCGGCAGGCATCGCCCTGACCCGTCAGAACATCCCGGTGTTCGAGCGCGGCCAGAGCGACGCGTCCGGTGACGTGTTCGCGTCCACCGACGGTGTCGCCAAGGGCGCGTACGTGCTCGCCGAGGCTCCGAACGGCACGCCCGACGTGATCATCATCGCGACCGGCTCCGAGGTGCAGCTCGCCGTCGACGCCCGCGCGGCCCTGGCGGACGAGGGCATCAACGTGCGCGTCGTCTCCGCTCCCTCGCTGGAGTGGTTCGACGAGCAGGACGAGGCGTACCGCGAGTCGGTCCTGCCGAAGGCCGTCACCGCCCGCGTCTCGGTCGAGGCGGGTTCCGTCCTCAGCTGGCGCGGCATCGTGGGCGACCGCGGCCGCTCGGTCGGCATCGACCACTTCGGCGCCTCCGCCGACTACAAGACCCTGTTCGAGAAGTTCGGCATCACCACCGAGGCCGTCATCGCGGCCGCACGCGAGACCATCAAGGAGAACGCATGAGCACCCCCACCGCAGACCTCGCCGCAGCCGGTGTCAGCATCTGGCTCGACGACCTGTCCCGCACCCGCATCTCCTCCGGCAACCTCGCCGAGCTGATCGAGACCCGCAACGTCGTCGGCGTCACCACAAACCCGACGATCTTCGCGAACGCGATCACCGACAAGAACAACACGTCGTACGACGCGCAGGTCGCCGAGCTCGCCGCCTCCGGCGCGACCGCCGAAGAGGCCGTCTTCGCCGCGACCACGCAGGACGTCGCGGCAGCGCTCGACGTCTTCCGCCCCGTGTGGGAGAGGTCCGGTCACGTCGACGGCCGCGTGTCCATCGAGGTCTCCCCCGACCTCGCACACGACACCGAGGGCACCGTGGCTTCCGCCAAGGAGCTGTGGGCCAAGGTCGACCGCCCGAACCTGCTCGTCAAGATCCCCGCGACGAAGGCCGGCCTCCCGGCCATCACCGAAGCCATCGCGTCCGGCATCAGCGTCAACGTCACGCTGATCTTCAGCCTGGAGCGCTACGCCGAGGTCATCGATGCGTACCTCACCGGTCTCGAGCGTGCGCACAGCGCCGACTTCGACCTGTCGAGCATCCACTCGGTCGCGTCGTTCTTCGTGTCGCGTGTCGACACCGAGACCGACAAGCGTCTGTCCGCGATCGGCACCGACGAGGCCGAGGCTCTGAAGAGCAAGGCCGGGCTCGCGAACGCCCGTCTCGCCTACGAGCTCTTCGAGCAGAAGTTCGCGGAGAAGCGCGCTCAGGACCTCGTCAAGCTCGGCGCCAACGCGCAGCGTCCGCTCTGGGCATCGACCGGCGTCAAGGACCCGGCTCTGCCCGACACCCTCTACGTCACCGAGCTCGTCGCGAAGGACGTCGTCAACACGATGCCCGAGAAGACGCTCGAGGCGACCTTCGACCACGGTGTCGTCACGGGCGACACCATCACGGGTGGCTACGAGGAGGCTCGCGAGGTCTTCGCCGGCCTGGCCGCGCTCGGAATCGACTTCACCGATGTCACCCAGGTCCTGGAGGACGAAGGCGTCGCGAAGTTCATCGACTCGTGGCACGATCTGCTGACGCAGGTGGCCGAGGGCCTCGAGGCCCAGCGATGACTTTCGCGATCCACGCCTCCGGGGCGGCTCGGGTCGCGATCGATGACACGGTGCCCGCACTGGTCCACGACCTGATCGCGTCGCGCGTCACCGGCGCGGACTCCGCCCTCTGGGGTCCCGCCGCAGAGTCCGAGGCATCGATCCGGCTCGGCTGGGTCGAGGCTGTGTCGGTGTCTCGCCCCCTCGTCGCCGAGATCGAGGCGCTGCGCGCCGATCTGCGCGCGAAGGGTGTGACGCGAGTCGTGCTCGCCGGGATGGGCGGATCCTCGCTCGCCCCCGAAGTGATCGCCCAGACCGCCGGGGTACCGCTGACGATCCTCGATTCGACCGCTCCCGGCCAGGTGCTGGCGGCGCTCGACGAGGGTCTGGAATCGACCGTCCTCGTCGTCTCCTCGAAGTCCGGCTCCACCGTCGAAACGGATTCGCAGCGTCGGACCTTCGAAGCGGCCTTCCGCGACGTGGGCATCGACCCCGTCGATCGGATCGTCGTGGTCACCGACCCCGGCTCCCCGCTCGACGGCTCGGCCAGGGATGCGGGATACCGCGTCTTCAGCGCCGACCCGAACGTCGGAGGGCGCTACTCTGCCCTCACCGCGTTCGGACTGGTCCCGGCGGGTCTCGCCGGTGCCGACATCGACGAGCTCCTGAACGAGGCCGAGGCCTCGCTGCTCGAAGTCGCGGTCGATTCGGCCGACAACCCCGCTCTCCGTCTCGCGGCGGCCATCGCCGCGACGACTCCCCGACGCGACAAGCTCGGCCTGATCACCGACGGCACGCACATCAAGGGGCTGCCGGACTGGATCGAACAGCTGATCGCCGAATCCACCGGCAAGGACGGCACCGGCATCCTGCCCGTGGTGCTGCTTCCCGTGTCACCCGAGCTGGATGCGAAGCCTGCCGACCTGCAGGTCGTCCGTCTGGTCGACGACGCGAACGAGTTCCACCTCCGCGAGCGACACGAGGGAGAGATCCTCGTCAGCGGCTCGCTCGGCGCTCAGATCATCGTGTGGGAGTACGCCACCGCGATCGCCGGCTATCTGCTCGGCATCAATCCGTTCGACCAGCCCGACGTCGAGTCGGCCAAGGTCGCCGCTCGCGGACTGCTCGACGCGCGCCCCGCGCCGACCGAGCCCTCGTTCGTCGAGAACGGCGTCGAGGTCCGCGTCTCCGACCCCGCACTCGCGGTCTCCGGAACCGTCGAGGGTGTGCTCGACGCACTCTGGGCACGGCTCGCCGATGACGGATACGTCTCCATCCAGGCCTACGTCAACCGTCTCGACGTGCCGCAGCTGCAGGGGCTCCGCGAACTCGTCGCCGCCGACTCCGGTCGACCGACCACGTTCGGCTGGGGTCCGCGCTTCCTGCACTCCACCGGTCAGTATCACAAGGGCGGTCCCGCACAGGGCGTGTACGTCCAGATCCTGGAGCGCACGGATGTCGATCTCGAGATCCCGGAGCGCCCGTACACGTTCGGTCAGCTCCTCGAGGCTCAGGCCGCCGGCGATGCCGGTGTCCTCGCCGAGCACGGCCGTCCGGTCGTCTCACTGACGATCACCGATACCTCGGCCGACGTCCTCACCCTCTTCGAAGCAGCTCAGAAGTAACAGCCAGGAGAACCTCCCACCGATGTCTGTTCCCATCTCGCGCGGGCACAACCCGCTGCGTGACCCCGATGATCGCCGCCTCAACCGGATCGCGGGGCCCAGCGCTCTCGTGATCTTCGGCGTCACCGGAGACCTGTCACGCAAGAAGCTCATGCCCGCGGTCTACGACCTCGCCAACCGCGGACTCCTGCCGCCCGGATTCGCCCTCGTCGGGTTCGCCCGTCGCGACTGGGAGGACCAGGACTTCGCGCAGGTCGTCTACGACGCCGTCAAAGAGCACGCGCGCACGCCGTTCCGTGAGGAGACGTGGGCTCAGCTGCTCCAGGGAATTCGGTTCGTGTCCGGCGAGTTCGACAACCCCGATTCGTTCCGCAAGCTCCGCGAGACGGTCGATCAGCTCGATGTCGAACGCGGCACGATGGGCAACCACGCGTTCTACCTGTCGATCCCGCCGAAGTCGTTCGCCGTCGTCGCGCAGCAGCTCAAGGACTCGGGTCTCGTCGGTGCGAACGACGATGACGACGAGCGCTGGCGTCGTGTCGTCATCGAGAAGCCGTTCGGGCATGATCTCGAATCCGCGCGCGAGCTGAACGCCGCCCTCGAGGTCGCGTTCTCCCCGGATTCGATCTTCCGCATCGACCACTACCTCGGCAAGGAGACCGTCCAGAACATCCTGGCGCTCCGCTTCGCCAATGAGCTCTACGAGCCGATCTGGAACCGCAACTACGTCGACCACGTGCAGATCACGATGGCCGAGGACATCGGCGTCGGCGGACGCGCGGGGTATTACGACGGAGTCGGAGCCGCGCGCGACGTCATCCAGAACCACCTTCTGCAGCTTCTCGCGCTCACCGCGATGGAAGAGCCGATCAGCCTCTCCGCGGAGCACCTTCGCGCCGAGAAGGAGAAGGTGCTCGCCGCGGTGCATGTTCCTGACGATCTCTCGCTCGCGACCGCTCGCGGACAGTACGCCGGCGGATGGCAGGGCGGCGAGCAGGTCACCGGCTTCCTCGACGAAGACGGCATGAACCCCGAGTCGGCCACCGAGACCTACGCGGCCATCAAGCTCGAGATCGACACCCGGCGCTGGTCGGGCGTCCCGTTCTACCTGCGCACGGGCAAGCGTCTCGGCCGCCGAGTCACCGAGGTCGCCGTGGTGTTCAAGAAGGCGCCCGAGCACCTCTTCGGACGCTCGAATACGGCGGAGCTGGGGCAGAACGCCCTTGTCATCCGCGTGCAGCCCGACGAGGGCGTCACGATCCGTTTCGGCTCCAAGGTGCCCGGCAACGGCACCAACGTGCGCGACGTCACGATGGACTTCGGCTACGGACACGCCTTCACCGAGGCGAGCCCCGAGGCGTACGAGCGTCTGATCCTCGACGTCCTTCTGGGCGATCCGCCCCTGTTCCCGCGACACGAGGAGGTCGAGCTCTCCTGGAAGATCCTCGACCCCGTGGAGGAGTTCTGGGCCGCCGAGGGCGGTCCGGTCGACCAGTACGCGCCCGGCTCCTGGGGTCCGGCATCCGCCGATGACCTTCTGGCCCGCGACGGACGAGTGTGGAGACGCCCATGATCATCGATCTTCCCGACACGACCGTGAGCCAGGTCGCCAAGCAGCTCGTCAAGGTGCGCGAAGAGGGCGGCGCGGTCGCTCTCGGCCGCGTGCTCACGCTCATCATCTCGGCCCGCAACGGCGTGGCCGAGGCGGCCATCGACGCGGCGAACGATGCGTCGCGCGAGCACCCCATGCGCGTGATCGTCGTCACCACCGGTGACGGCGACGCACACCTCGACGCCCAGATCCGCGTCGGCGGCGACGCCGGCGCCAGCGAGGTCGTGGTGCTCCACGCCTACGGTGACGCGGCGAGCAACGAGGAGAGCCTGGTCACCGGGCTGCTGCTGCCCGACGCTCCCGTCGTCGCCTGGTGGCCGGAGGAAGCACCGGCCGCTCCCTCGGAATCCCCGCTGGGCAGGATCGCACAGCGACGCATCACGGATGCCGCGACCGCCCCCGACGTCCGCGATCGGCTCGCGCTCCTCGGGGAGACGCACGCCCCCGGTGACACCGACCTCGCCTGGACGCGTCTGACGTACTGGCGTGAGCAGCTGGCCGCCGTGCTCGACCAGCCCCCGTACGAAGAGGTCACGGCTGTCGAGGTCCGAGGCGGTTCCGCCTCTCCGTCGACAGCTCTGCTCGCGGCGTGGCTGCAGATGGCGCTCGACGTCCCGGTCACCTGGTCGTACGAGGATCCGGAGCACTGGCAGGAGGGCATCAAGGGTGTGCGTCTGCACCGCGAGTCGGGCGACATCCTGCTCGAGCGCCCGACGCCGGGTGCTGCCGTCCTCACCCAGCCGGATCAGCCGGACCACGACCTGCATCTCCCCCGGCGCACCCTCCGCGAGTGTCTCGCCGAGGAGCTGCGCAGGCTCGACCCCGACGTCCTGTACGGTCGAGTGATCACCGAGGGCTGGGAGAAGCTGGGCCCGCCCAAGACAGGAGAATGATGTCGACGCAGACAACGTCCGCGGAGAAGCACGTCGTGGTCGAGGCCACCCCTGAGGCTCTCGCCACGAGCGTGGCCGACAGATTCCTCACCCGGCTGCGCGCCCGCACGCGAAACGGGCGGATCGCCCATGTCGCCCTCACCGGCGGATCGATGGGCGGGGCCGTGCTGCGAGCGACCCTGCGCAACCCGAGGTCTGCACAGATCGACTGGTCTCTCGTGCACTTCTGGTGGGGAGACGAGCGCTTCGTCGCGCGCGACGACGCCGATCGCAACGCCCTCCAGTCCCGGGAGGCGCTGCTGGATCACATCGCCGTTCCCGAGGAGAACGTGCACGAGGTGGCGGCTTCCGGAGAGGGCCTGACCCTCGACGAGGCGGCTGCGGCCTACGCCGCCGAGCTCGCGAGGTTCGGTACCTCCGAGCACCCCTGGCCGTCGTTCACGGTCTGCTTCCTCGGCGTCGGTCCTGATGGTCACATCGCCTCGCTCTTCCCCGACCGCACCGAGGTCACGGTGACGGATGCGGCCGCACTCCCCGTGCGCGACTCCCCCAAGCCGCCGCCCGAGCGCGTGACTCTGACCCGCCCTGTGCTCAATGCGTCGAAGCGGGTATGGCTGGTGCTCACGGGGGCCGACAAGGCGTCGGCACTGGGCCTCGCGCTCGCAGGGGCCAGTTATACGAACGTGCCCGCAGCGGGTGCGAAAGGACGCAAGCGCACGGTGTTCTTCGTCGACGAGGCCGCGGCCTCGGAGGTGTCGCCGGACCTCATCGATCCGGCGTACTGACGCGGTCGAACGCGACGGCGCTGACGCGCTCAGGCCTCGGGGTGCTCCTCGGGGCCTTTCGCGTCGCTGCCCCGGGAGATGCCGAGGTCCTGACTGTCGCTCAGCACCTGCGGGTGGTAGCGGGCGAGCCCCACGACACCCCACACGGCGATCGCTCCTGCGACGCCGAAGATCACCAGGACCCACGGCGGAGCGGCGGAGGCCTCCCCCAGCACGACCATTCCGATGAGCACCGCGATGAGCGGATCGACGACCGTCAGGCCGGCGATCACGAGGTCGGGAGGGCCGGAGCTGTACGCGGTCTGCACGAAGTAGGCGCCCACGGCTGCCGCGGCGATCAGGGCGACCACGCAGATCACCGTGATCCACTCGAAGTTGCCGGCTTCGATCCGGTTGATCACGGCTTTCGCGAGAGTCGCGACGAAGCCGTAGAGGATACCCGCGCCGATGACGTAGAAGAGCGCGCGCATGCGGCGACGGAGGACGAGCCAGCAGGCCCCGAGCACGATGATGACGACGAGCAGGATCGCCAGGATCGTGAAGAGCTCGGTGTCGGCGATCTCCTTCTCGGTCGCGAAGATGGCGGCGAAGAAGACGAAGAGGAAGATCCCGCCCACACAGCACACGATCGCTGTGATCGACTGCCTGGTGGGTGAGTGTCCGGAGATCCGCGCGTTCAGCAGCGTGGTGATCACGAGCGCGATGGCGCCGAGCGGCTGCACGACGATCAGCGGAGCCTGCGAGAGCGCGGCGAGCTGGCACACGATGGCCAGTGCGAGCATCAACGTGCCCGCCAACCACGACGGACGGGTGAGGAGCGCCTTGATCTGGCCGGCGCTCAGACCGCTGGTGCCGTTCGCCCCGCTCAGACGCTCGACCT
>NZ_JBEOUR010000088.1:0-11314 GCF_040302605.1 Microbacterium sp. NPDC097977 | reverse complement strand
TCACGGCGGATTCGCCCACCACGATTCCGTTGTCGCCGGATACCTAGAGAGAGCGGCCGCACGAGGCGTTCACGTTGTTGGCGGGCGCCAAGTAGTCGACGCGGATATCTCAGTCGGATCGGTGACTTCGGTCACGCTGAATGACGGCACCCGCATCGGTTGCGGCACGCTCGTCAACGCGGCGGGCGGCGATGCTCCCTCGATTGACCGAATGCTCGGAATCGAGCTAGGCATTACCTCAGCGCGGCTGGAGATGATCGTCACCCAACCCGTGAAGCCTTTCCTCGGCCCGGCAGTCGCAGCGCTCGAGATGCTCGGGTACTGCCATCAGACGATGCGTGGCGAGTTCGTCGGTGGCACCGAACTCGCCCACGTTGACGAAACGACGAGCCTGCGTGGCACCTGGACGATGGTCCGGGACATGGCAACGAAGTTCACCCGACTGTTTCCCGCATTAGCGGGAGTGCGGCTGCTGCGGCACTGGGCAGGCACCGTCAGCCAGACTCCCGACCTCGCCCCAATCCTCGGACCAGTTCCCGAGCTCGAGAACGTGGTGCTCTCCGTCGGATGGGTGTACGGCTTCATGGGCGCGCCAGCCGCCGGCGAACTTCTCGCCGCTTACATCGACACCGGAAGGCGCGACCGCCGCATCGCCCCCTTCAATATCGAGCGTGTCCGCGAGAAGCGCTGGATCACCGAGGGATCCCTCGTCGTGGAGCAGACAGCATGAGCGACGACACGATTGTCTTCACGTTCGAAGGACGGCAACTCACCGGCCGCCCCGGCATGAGTATCGCTGCCGCGCTTGCGTCTCACGATGTCCGAACTCTAAGTCGCGGCGTGAAGTACCACCGCCCGCGCGGTTACACGTGCGGCTTTTCCGCGTGCGGAGACTGCCCTCTCAACGTCAACGGGCTCCCGGGAGTCGAGTCCTGCTCCACCGAGCTGGAGCAGGATGACGTAGTGAAGCGCGAGCTCGGATGGCCGAACACATCCTTCGACATCTTCCGCGCGGCTGACTTCATCGCGAAGTGGATTCCAGCAGGCTTCCAATTCCGCCTGTTCACTCGCTCACCACGTCTGAGCAGGCTCTCCGGACGTGCCCTCAAACACCTCGCGGGAGGTGGACGCTTTCCCTCGCCCAACGCGGTCCGCGCGGCGCGCGCGGTCAGGGTCGAGCGGGTCGACGCGGACGTCGTCGTCGTAGGAGCGGGCGCGAGCGGCCTTCAGTCCGCGCTCTCCGCGGCAGAGATGGGACGGTCCGTGCTTCTCGTCGAGCGGGCGATTCCGACCGCGCGCGCCGATGTACGCACGGAAGAGGTCATCGGCGTCGACGGCTCGAGCGGCCCTCGGTCGAACGCAATGGCCTCGCTACGCGCCGCGGTCGGCGACGACTCGCGAATCCGTACGATCTCCGGGGTGGCTTTCGGCGTCCTCGACGACACGGTGCTGGTGAATTCCGGGAGGACCCGCTGGGAGATCGCAGCAACCCATCTGGTCGTAGCGACAGGCGGATACGAGACGGCTCCGCTCTTCCGGAACAATGACCGCCCCGGAATCTACCTTGCAGACGGCGCGCTGAAACTGCGTCGAGAGACCGGACGTCCGCTCGGGCAGCGCGTCGTGATCGCGACCGACTCTGACCGAGGGTACGAAGTAGCCGAGGCGTTGCGGAATCAGGGCGACACCGTCGCGCGCATCCTCGACACCAGGAGCAACATAAGCCGCACGCACGCTGCCGCCGAATCTGGGACGCAGCTGATCCGCGTCAGAGGCTGGGGTCGGGTGAAATCCATCGTCTACCGTCGTGCCGGCAGCCGAGTCGCCGTCCGAGCGGACGCGCTCGTGCTCGCGTTTCAGAGACGGCCCGCCGAAGAGATCGTCCTCCAAGCGATGTACGCAGACGAAGAAGGCGCGGACGGGATGGCACTCACCGTTGTCGGCACCGCTTCTGGCGACCACACCTCCGACCTGCGTCGCACGACCACCACTATCCGCCAAACTCTTCCAGCATCCGTCGCACACCCGAAGTCCGCTGTCTCCCTCCAACACCCAACACAGAAGTGAGGACTGCAATGAATCGCATGAAGCTACTCAGCACCGTCGCCATCGTCGCCGTCGGAGCGCTCACGCTCGTCGGCTGCGCCTCCGATAGCGGAAGCCCATCTTCCGAACCCACCGAGCTCACCGTGGTGAGCTACGGCGGTGCCTATCAAGAAGCCCAGTCGGAAGCATTCTTCGCACCGTTCTCCGACGACACCGGAATCACTGTTACGGAGGACAGCCCGACCGACTACGCGCAGCTGCGCACGATGGTCGAGAATGGCCGCCCCACGTGGGATCTTGCACTCGTTGCCAACGACTTCGGAACGGAGGCGGACGCCGACTACCTGGAGCCCATCGACTACGACAAGATCGACAAGTCCGCGCTCGTTGACGGCGCCGCCCAGAAGTACCGCGTCGCTGCCGACATCGAAGCAAGTGTCATTGCCTACCGGTCAGACGAGTTCACGACGGCGCCGACCTCATGGGCCGATCTCTTCGATACCGAAAAGTTCCCCGGCAAACGCATCTTCAGCAAGCTCGTCTCCGGCGGCGTGCTGGAGGCCGCACTGCTCGCAGACGGTGTCGCACCCGATGACCTCTGCCCGCTCGATGTCGACCGCGCGCTCGAGAAGCTCGACACCATCAAGGACGACATCGTGTGGTGGGATACCGCCGCCCAGTCGCAGCAGCTCCTCGAATCCGGCGAGGGTGCCATCGGTCTGGTCTGGGTGGGGAGAGCAGTAGACGCGGGCAAGCAGACTCCCATCACGATCAACTGGGACACGTGGCTCCAGGTCGACGCCTACTGGGTCATCCCCAAGGGAGCGCCCGGTGCCAGCGCCGCTCAGGACCTGCTGGCCGCCGCGCTGCAGAAAGACCCGCAGCTCACATTTGCAGGCCTCTCGGACTACGGCCCGGTGAATGCCGAAGCAGCCGAGGATCCCTCTGTGACAGCAAACGAGAACCGTCCGACCAACCACCTGGACACCCGGGTGGACATCGACGACGACTGGTGGGGCGCGAACGCGCAGGACGTTGACAAGAAATTCCAGGCATGGCTGGTCAGCTAGGAAACCAAGCGCGGACAACTCGGCGAGCAGGATGGTTCCTCATCCTGCCCGCCGGGGCCTTCGCCGCCATCTTCTTCATCGTGCCGCTGATCCTGATGATCAGCACGAGCTTCCGTGACGGTGCGGACACCTACGCTTCCGTCTTCACTTCACCGGTGTATGGCACGGTCTTCCTGAACACCATCCGGACAGCGGTCCTGACGACCATCGCCTGCGCACTCATCGGCTACCCCTTCGCGTACGCGCTGACCCGATCAGGACCGGGCATCCGGCTTGTGCTCCTCGCGGTCGTGCTGTTGCCATTCTGGACGAGCCTGCTCGTTCGCAGCTTCGCGTGGGTGGGTCTCCTGCAAGACTCGGGCCTCATCAACCAGGCCCTGATTGCTCTCGGCCTCACCCAGGAACCGCTCGCGCTCATCCGGACGCCGCTGGGCGTGCTGATCGGCATGGTGCACGTGCTTCTGCCCTACATGGTGCTGCCTCTCATCACGACCATGGGGCAGATCGACCCGTCCGCGCTTCGAGCCGCGTCCAGCCTCGGCGCCGGACCATGGCGCCGGTTCGCTCGCGTCTTCCTTCCCCTCAGCATGCCCGGACTCCTGTCCGGAGCGATCCTCGTGTTCGTCCTATCACTCGGCTTCTACATCACCCCCGCGCTTCTCGGCGGCGTGGACAGCACGATGATCGGCGAGACCATCGTCAACGAGGTCACTCGGTTCGGTCCAGTCACGGCCAGCGCGCTCGGAATGGTTCTCCTCGCCGGGGTTCTCATCTCGCTCGCCCTTCTGCTGGGCGTGCGCTCATTGCGACGCAAGGAAGGCATCTCATGAGCCGGATCACTGTTCGTCACGCCGTGCTCGGAGTGTTCGTCGCCTTCGTTGCCTTGTTCCTCATACTGCCGACGCTCATCATCATCCCCATCTCGTTCAATGATTCGTCCACGCTCGGCGTTTTCAGAGACGGGTGGACAGCGCAGTGGTATCAGAACCTCGTGACTGATCCTTCGTGGGGTCGCGCAGCCCTTACGAGCCTGCAGGTGGCTATAGGCACAACGATCTTGTCTACGGTGCTCGGCACCGCGGCGGCGATGGGAATCCAGCGCCTCCCAGAGCGCGGGCGTCTCATCGTGCTCGGGATTCTCCTGAGTCCGCTCATCATCCCTCCAGTCATCATCGGGATCGGGCTCTATGTGCTCTACCTGCGGTGGTACCTCGACGGGACCCTCCCGGGCCTCATCGCCGCCCACACCATCCTGAGCGTGCCCTTCGTGGTCGTCACCGTCTCCGCGAGCCTCAGCCAGGTCGACCCGGTGTTCGAGCGAGCTGCCGCCAGCCTGGGTGCCTCACCGTGGGTGCGTTTCCGACGCGTACTCCTGCCGTTGATGGCACCCGGAGTATTTGGCGGCGCGCTATTCGCCTTCGTCAGTTCCTGGGACGAAGTCGTCATCTCGATCTTCGTGACCAACGCGAGCACCCGTACACTCCCCGTGCTCATGTGGAGCCAGGTGCGCACGCAAGTCACGCCCACGCTCGCCGCCATCGGCGTCCTTCTCACCGTGCTTTCGCTCATCGCACTGGTTACGACCCGCCGCCTCACTAAAGGACAGAGATAATGAGCAGCACCGACAAGCCGCGACTCGAACTCCGCAACGTCACCAAGCGCTTCGGCGATTCCATCGCGGTCGACGACGTGACCCTGTCTCTCGAACCCGGCACATTCCTCACGATGCTGGGGCCGTCTGGGTCAGGTAAGACGACCACCCTGAACATCATCGCCGGTTTCTTGGATGCCGACTCGGGATCCGTAGAGCTCGGCGGCCGCGACCTCACCCGCCTCGCCCCCTACAAACGCGACATCGGCGTGGTCTTTCAGAACTACGCGCTCTTCCCGCACCAGAGTGCGCTACAGAACGTCGCCTTTCCCTTGGAAATGCGCGGGGTCCCGCGACGCGACGCTCGCCGTCGCGCGATGGAGGCACTCGAGATGGTAGAGCTCGGCAAGAGGGCGAATCGTCTGCCTAAGCAGCTTTCCGGCGGGCAGCAACAGCGTGTGGCCTTGGCGCGCGCGATGGTGTTCGAGCCCGACCTGCTGCTCATGGACGAACCGCTCGGAGCGTTGGACAAGAAGCTCCGGGAGACCATGCAGATCGAGATCATGAGACTCGGCCGTCAGACCGCCTCCACCATCGTGTACGTCACGCACGATCAGGAGGAGGCCCTCGTGATGAGCGACCAGATCGCCGTGTACAACGAAGGACGCATCGTGCAACTGGGAACAAGCGAGGACCTCTACGAGCGGCCGCAGAACCTCTTTGTCGCAGACTTCATCGGCGAGTCCGTGCGCTTGCCATGTGTTCGCGAAGCCGGGGGAATGTTGCAAGGTGATGGATGGGCGTGCGCGCATGTGGGCCAGGACTACGCCGAGGGCCGCGACGCCGTTCTTGTCATCCGCCCAGAGCGGATGCGGCTGGAGGCCTCCGCGTCGTCCGACAGCCCGGAGGGCCCCAGCGTGCGGGGGACCGTCTCTGAGGCGATCTACATCGGGAACGCGGTGAAGTACCTCATCTCTACCCTCAACGGTCAGGAGATCGAGGTGCGGGTCGACCGCGCGCGCCCGACCGACGCAATCCGACCAGGAGACACGGTGACCGCGAGCTGGGATCCACGCGACGCGACCCTCGTATCGGGGCCGATCCCGGTGCCGGCGACCACCACAACGACGGTCGCGGCTCCACGTCACGGCCGCCAGGCGCGATGATGCCGAACGTGCCCGACGCGGTCCGCAATGGTGACTTCGGATTCTGGGTGGCGCACGGGACCCAGGCTCCACCCCTGACGCCTAAGTTGACGGAGAACCTCGATGCCGACGTCGCCATTGTGGGTGGCGGATACTCGGGGTTATGGACAGCGCTCGCTATGAAGCGGTTCTCGCCCTCCTCGCGAGTGGTCGTCCTTGAAGCCGAAGAGCTCGGACGGGGAGCCTCCGGACGGAACGGCGGATGGCTATCGGCGAAGACGGTCGGAATGCGCGACGTACTCGCCAAGACCGCCGGACGGGATGCGGTCAAGGAAGTCGACGGACTTCTGGAGCAGGCAATGCACGACATCGTCCAGCTGATGACCGACAACAGCATCGACATCGACGCCGAGCACGGCGGGTGGCTGCAGATCGCTCGCACAAAGGCCGAGGCCGCCCGCCTGCAGGCGTCTCTGCGCTCGTACCGCTCTTGGGGCATCAACGAGGATCACCTACGTTGGCTGGACTCACGCGAACTGGCCGGAGAGATCGACATCTCGCACGGGGTGGGGGCGCTCAGCTCACCAGACTGCTATCGCATCAACCCGCTGAAGCTGCTCTACGGAATGGCGGGTCTCGTGCTCGCGGCCGGAGTGGAGATCTTCACCCGGAGCCGAGTCACCGACATCGCCCCTGGCCGGCTGCAGGTAGGACAATCCACGGTTACGGCTCGGTCCATCGTCATTGCCACGGAGGGATACACCGTGGAACAGCCCGGGCGGCGGCGGGACGTACTTCCACTCAACAGCGCGATGATCGCCACCGCCCCTCTTCCCGAGTCGACGTGGGCGAGCATCGGTTGGGAGTCGCGGGCTGGAATCTCCGGTGCCGCGCACACGTACTTCTACGGCCAGCGCACAGCTGACAACAGAATCATCATCGGCGGGCGGGGCAAACCGTACCGCTTCGGTTCGCGAACTGACCATCGCGGTGAAGTAGACACCTCTACCATCCACGCGCTCGAATCGATGCTCGCCGGGCTCTTCCCGAATGCGAACACGCTCGCCGAGTATGCATGGTGCGGGGTGCTCGGGGTGCTGCGCGACTGGAGCCCGATTGTCGAGGACCACGGTGACGGGATTTACGAGATCGGAGGTTACGCGGGCCAGGGAGTGACTGCGGCGAAGGTCGCCGGTGACAGCGTCGCTGCCCTCATCACGGGCACTGATATCCCTGAGCGTCGCATACCTTGGATCCGGTCTCGTCCCCGCAAGTGGGAGCCGGAGCCGCTTCGCTGGATCGGTGCAAATGGTCTTTATCGCGCGTACGCCGTCGCGGACTGGCACGAGGCAGCGCGCGGCGGCGACCGCACCTCTCCGATTGCGAGGATTGCGGATCGCATCGCTGGCCGCTGATCCCGCTCTCGGTGTCCTCAAGGGCGGAGAGAGATGGCGTTCGAGGACCGGTAGCTCGCAATCAAGGTGCGAACAGGGGGTGTGTAGCCATTCGGCTTCACACCCCCTGCTCTTCCCGAATCAGCGCAGAGGCGTAATGCCCTGAGCTCCGTGGGGGAACGTGGCCAGCACCGCGGGGTCGATGTTCAGGTGCGCGGCGACGAGCTGCGGCGGCACATGCGAGAGCCAGTTCGCGAGCGAGATCTCCTCATACCTGTCGGTACGGAACACCTCGAGGAACTGCAGCACATCGTCACCGGTGTTCTCGATGTAGTGCCCGAAGTTCTTCCGCACGACACCCACGTCGCCCGCACGGAAATCGGTCGTGTTCGCATGCGGGCCGGTGTTGAACACGGTCATGCGGGCGGAGCCGCGCAGGTAGTACTGCCATTCGTCGGCGTTCGGGTGCCAGTGCAGCTCCCGCATCGACCCCGGCTCGACCGTCACGAGCGCTGCAGCGACCGTGCTCGAGTATGCGTAGTTGGTGGAGTCGGCGATCTGGATGGATCCGCCGGAGTTCTCATACAGCGGCTTCGACCGCGAGAGGCGGAAGATGACGGGCTCCATGCCCCACTCGACGCCCGCGGCGGTCTGGTCGATATCGAGGGCGGGCGGTTCTTCGCCGGGGAAGATCCAGAGGTTGTGCAGGGGGATGTCGGAGAAGACCTCCTGGGCGACGCCGAAGTTCTTCGCGAGGACCTCGGGCGGGGTGTGGGCGAACCAGTCGGTCAGCAGCAGTGTGTTCGACTCCGACTGGTCGCCGTCATCGAACGCCAGCACGAACTCCGCGCCGTCGGGCCCGAGTCCCTGCAGGGAGTGCGGGGTGCCGGCGGGGAAGAACCACAGGTCGCCTTCCTCGACATCTTCCACGGCGGGGAGACCCGACCTGCTGAGAGTCGTCACGCGCGCCTTGCCGCGGGTCATCACGGCCCATTCGGCGGTCTGGTGCCAGTGCAGTTCGCGGATGCCGCCGGGCTCGAGGTACATGTTGACCCCGGCGATCTCGTCGGAGATGTGGAAGTCCTGCTTCGTGAGCTCCCGCGCCCACCCGCCGCGCTGCACCCGGCGGGGTGAGATGTTGAACGACGACCAGAAGAACGGCTGCGTGCTGATGTCCGTCGCCGGCGCGTGCATCTGATTCGGGAACTGCGACTCGATGACCTCGTTCTGCGGACCGGTCATCGTGTTGCTCTGCGGGCGGTCGGCGATGTTCACCTCCCCCTCCTGTGGCAGATCGGGGTTACCCAGCGAGGGGACTTCGTGACCCACCTCGGGGCTCTCGGACGTGTCCATGTAGTGCTCCTTCGTGACGATTCCGGACGGTACTGAGGAGTCTGCCGAGCGGGGAGCTCCGACCGCATCGAATCGTGACGAATGCTCACTCGACTCTCGTCGCAAGGGAGTCAGCGCAATCGGCATTTTCATGAATACGCACCCACTCAGGAGGCCCCATGACGCAGTCAGTCCCCACCCTCACCCGCCACTACCCTCTGTTGGAGACGGCTCCGGCAGCGGTCGCGCTCGCTCTCGTCTCGGGGCTTCTCAACGCGTGGACGTTCGGGCAGGTGGGCACGTTCGCGACCGTCCAGTCGGGAAACCTGCTGTCCATCGGCTACTTCATTGCCGAGGGCAACCAGGGACGTGTGCTCCTCGCAGCGACCAGTGTCCTCGTCTTCGCATTGGGTGCGTTCGTCTGCAGTATCTACGTTCTGTGGCGCGCACGCGAGGACAAGCCGTACT
This sequence comes from Microbacterium sp. NPDC097977, assembly GCF_040302605.1. NCBI lineage: Bacteria > Bacillati > Actinomycetota > Actinomycetes > Micrococcales > Microbacteriaceae > Microbacterium > Microbacterium sp. NPDC097977. Next base: position 2,268 of record NZ_JBEOUR010000088.1, on the reverse strand, counting down.
CCGCCGAAGTCCTCGTCTTCGAAGTCGTGGTCGTGGCACTCCTCGCGGCACTCACCGCGACAACGGGCCTCAGCCCGTGGGCGGTCGCATGGGCGGTCAGCTTCATCGCGGGTGTCCAGGGCAATGCTTTCCACCGCGAGACCGGCATGCTCTACGGCAACATCGCCGTGACCTCCGTCGTCCAGATGGCCGCAAGCCTCGTTGCCCGGGCTGTGGGCCGACGAATATCCGACGACGGTGAAGCGCACATGCGACCTGCCGGCGCCTACGTAGCTGTACTCATCGCTTTCGTGGTCGGTGGCGGCACGGGCTTCGCCATCGACGAGCTGTGGTCCGGAGCGTCGCTCGCTGCCGCCGCAGCCGTTCTCCTCATCTTGTTCATCGCGGCATCGTCGGCGCGTGGCCCCATCGACCCAACTCAGAACAACCCCACCCCCTGAAAACGAGAAGGAGCACCCCATGACCACCACCGACGCGAACACCCCCGAGTACCAGAACGTGCCCATCGGAACCGGACAGACGGGCCAGCGAAGCGAGTTCGACAGCATGGGAACTGTCGACGTTCCCGCCGAACGCTACTGGGGCGCACAGACGCAGCGTTCCCTGCAGCACTTCTCCATCGGCCACGACCACATGCCCATCGAGGTCTACCGCGCGTACGGCGTCGTGAAGAAGGCCGCGGCACTCGTGAACGAGAACGCCGGGCGTCTCGCCCCCTGGAAGTCGAAGGCCATCGTCCAGGCATCCGACGAGGTCATCGCCGGCGACCTAGACGAGGAGTTCCCCCTCTACGTCTGGCAGACCGGATCCGGCACGCAGAGCAACATGAACGTCAACGAGGTGATCTCCAACCGGGCCATCCAGCTTCTCGGTGGCGAGCTCGGCACCCAGGAGCCCGTGGGCCCGAACGACGACGTCAACATGGCTCAGTCCAGCAACGACTCGTTCCCCACGGCGATGCACGTCGCCGCGCTGACAGAACTCGACGACCGGCTGCTGTCGAGCCTGCGGGCACTGCACGCAGAGATCGAACGCAAATCCAAGCAGTGGATGGACGTCGTGAAGATCGGCCGCACCCACCTCGAGGACGCTGTTCCGCTGACCGTTGGACAGGAGTGGTCAGGCTACGCGGCGCAGCTGGAATCGGGTATTCGCGACATCGAACACAGCCGTGACGATCTGCTGAAGCTCGCCCTCGGTGGAACCGCTGTCGGTACAGGCCTGAACGCGCCCGAGGGTTTCTCGGTGCAGGTCGCGGCGAAGATCGCCGAGCTGACAGGCAAGAAGTTCGTCACCGCCCCAAACAAGTTCGAGGCGCAGGGCTCGCTGGACGCGATGGTCCGCGCTCACGCGGCGCTGCGCGGACTTGCCGTGTCGCTGATGAAGATCGCCAACGACATGCGCTGGCTCGCCTCCGGGCCGCGGACCGGGTTCGCAGAACTCGTGCTCCCGTCCAACGAACCGGGCTCGTCCATCATGCCGGGCAAGGTCAACCCGACCCAGTGTGAGGCAATCGTGATGATCTCCATCCAGGTCATCGGAGACGACGCCGCTGTGGCATTCGCGGGCTCGCAGGGCAACTTCGAGCTGAACGCGATGCGCCCCATCATCATCAACAACTTCCTCCACTCCGCGCGGATCCTCGGCGACGGGATGGCGAAGTTCCTCGAATACTCGGTGTCGGGCACGGAACTGAACGAGAAGAAGATCAGCTCCTACGTCGGCGAGAGCCTGATGCTTGTGACAGCGCTCAGCCCTGTCATCGGATACCAGAACGCTGCCCACATCGCAGAGGACGCCCTGGCGAAAGACCAGACGCTTCGCGAAGCGGCGCTGGCATCCGGCAAGGTCACCGCCGAGCAGTTCGACTCCATCGTCGTGCCGGCCGGCCTCGTCGGTCGCGGAGTCGGCGGAGCCTGATGCAGCTGCACAATGACGCCGACGCGCTGGCGACGAGGCACGACCTCATCGCCAGCGCGTCGGCGACGCTCCAAGCCTCAGGCGAGTCCACCTCGGTAACGCTCGCCGCCGTCGACCGGATGAACCACGGCCTGGGTACCGATGTGGAGCTCGTTCCGGCCTGGACGTCTGTGACGCTCGCCGAACGCGGCACCGGCGTGGCCTCGGATCCCCGCATTGTTGTCGCGCCCCCGACCGGAATCGCCATGAATGCCGTCGCCACGCTCATGCGAGCAATCGACAAGGTGGGTGCCGGATCGGCGAGCGAGTCCGATCTTGCGACGGCACTTGCCGAGGCGAAGAAGATGC
>NZ_JBEOUR010000087.1:0-11497 GCF_040302605.1 Microbacterium sp. NPDC097977 | reverse complement strand
GCTCACCTCACTATTTACCCAGCGTTGTCGGCCACCCCCACCCCGTCTTCCGTGCGGGGGCGGGGCCCCCACCCCCCCCGCCCACCGCACCCCGCACACTTCGGAAGGAGCTGTCATGAGCACGACGGCGACGAGGACGATCGTCACGGGCAAGAAGTCCGGACGAGGGCAGGCGCTGCGCAGCGGCCGTCGCCCAGAGAACGAGCCCGCACGGCCCGGCCAGCGGTCGCGCCAGCGGCGTGAGACGGCGACCGGCTACGCGTTCCTCACCCCGTGGCTCATCGGATTCTTCGGCCTCACGGCCGTGCCGATGATCTACTCCCTGTACCTCTCCTTCACGAAGTACAACATCTTCCAGCCGCCCAAGTGGATCGGGCTGGACAACTACATCCGTCTCTTCACGAGCGACCCGAACTTCATCCAGTCGGCCCAGATCACCCTGGTCTACGTCTTCATCGGCACGCCGATCACCCTCGCCGCCGCACTCGGGGTCGCGATGCTCCTGAACTACCGCGACAAGGGCGCCGGCTTCTTCCGTTCCGCGTTCTACGCCCCCTCGCTGATCGGCGGCTCGGTCTCGGTCGCCATCGTCTGGCGTGCGATGTTCAACTCCGACGGTCCTGTCGACAGCGGTCTGCAGATCTTCGGGATCGACCTGGGCGGATGGATCGGCAATCCGGGACTCGTGCTCCCGATGATGATCCTGCTCGCCGTCTGGCAGTTCGGAGCCACGATGGTGATCTTCCTCGCCGGTCTGAAGCAGATCCCCAAGGAGCTGTACGAAGCCGCCGAGATGGACGGGGCGAACGCCTACCGGCGCTTCCGCGCGGTGACGATCCCGATGCTCTCTCCGGTGATGTTCTTCAACCTGCTGCTGGGCCTCATCGGCGCCTTCCAGGTGTTCGCCTCGGCATACATCATCTCGAACGGCTCCGGCGGCCCCGCCGGCATGACGAACTTCATCACCGTCTACCTGTACAAGCGCGGCTTCTCCGACGGACAGATGGGGTACGCCGCCGCGATCGCCTGGGTGCTGCTGGTCGTCGTCGCGATCATCGCCCTCATCCTGTTCCGCACCCAGAGGTCGTGGGTGCACTACTCGGGAGACGACAAATGAGCACCTCCAATCAGGCCACCACCTCCGGCTCCGCGTCGACGCCGGCGTTCGCCGCGCAGCAGACGACGCCCGTCGGCCCGCCTGCCCCTCGCCGCCCCATCACGCGCAAGACCTGGCAGACGGTCATCTGGTTCGTCGGTCTGCTCCTGCTCACCGCTGTCGTGCTGTACCCGCTGCTGTGGCTGTTCCTGTCGACGTTCAAGCCGAACTCCGAGTTCGGCCAGAACCCCGGTCTGTTCCCGCAGGCGCCGACGATCGAGAACTACGGCAAGGTCATGGAGGGCATCGCGGGAGTGCCGATGTGGCGCTTCTTCCTCAACTCGCTGATCCTCGCGGTGTCCGCGGTTGTCGGCACCGTGCTCTCGTCGGCGCTCGCCGCCTACGCGTTCGCCCGCGTGCAGTTCAAGGGACTCGGCGTGCTGTTCGCGGCGATGATCGGCACACTGCTGCTGCCGTTCCACGTCGTGATCATCCCGCAGTACATCATCTTCAACCAGCTCGGATGGGTCGACACCTTCATCCCGCTGATCCTGCCGAAGTTCCTCGCCACGGAAGCGTTCTTCGTCTTCCTGCTCGTGCAGTTCATCCGCCAGATGCCGCGCGACATGGACGAGGCCGCGCGCATCGACGGTGCGGGCCACCTGCGGATCTTCTGGTCGATCATCCTGCCGCTCATCAAGCCGGCGCTGATCACCTGCGCGATCTTCTCGTTCATCTGGGCGTGGAACGACTTCCTCGGGCCGCTCCTCTACCTGACGAGTCCCGAGAACTACCCGCTCCCGATCGCGCTGCGGCTCTACAACGACCAGACGTCGTCGTCGGACTACGGTGCGACGGTCACGGCCTCGTTCGTGGCGCTCGTCCCGGTGCTGCTGTTCTTCGTCGTCTTCCAGCGCTTCCTCGTCGACGGTGTCGCGACACAGGGTCTGAAGGGCTAGTCATGTCGGTCATCAGCGGAGAGCGGCGCGCACAGCGCGCCGCGACGCGCGAGGCGCGCTCCGGCGCAGGACCCACCGTCGCGGGTGTGGAACCGGGGGCCAACCCCGGTGCGACGGCGAAGTTCGGCCTGTTCGGCGAGGTGCTGACGATCGGCCTCATGATGACGATCGTCGCCCTCGGCGTCGTCACGCTGCCGATCGCGCTCGCCGCCGGCATCCGTCATCTGCGACGGTTCGTTGCGGCCGAGGACTCACGAAGCTCCCTGTTCTGGGACGACGTGCGTGCCGGCATCCTCCGATCTCTCGCGGTCGGCGTGCCGGCGGCGCTGATCACGGCGGTGCTCACGGTCGACATCGTGCTCGCGGGGTCGGGTGCACTGCCCGGCGGAGAGGCCATTGCCGTCATCGGCTGGGCGGGTCTGCTCGTTCTCGCGGTCGCCGTGCTTCTCGCGGCGGGCGAATGGTCTCCCTCGCGCGGCTGGGTCGCCGCGGTGCGCGCGGTGCCGGGCGTCGCCCGTGCGGATGTCGCGGGAGCCGCCTACATCGCCGCTGCCGCGATCTTCACCGGCGTCGTCACCTGGGCGCTCGCGCCGCTGTTCATCGCCGGGATCGGCTGCGCGGCGCTCGCCGTCGTCGCCGTGCCCGCGCGTCGCCGGCGTGGAGACAACCACGCAGGATGAGAAGGTAGTCGTTGGCGCACGCGCAGACGGACGGAGGCACGCCATGGCTGTAGGGGTGAAAGACGTCGCGGCTGCGGCCGGCGTCTCGGTCGGCACCGTCTCGAACGTCCTGAACCAGCCGGAGCGCGTGTCGGCGAAGACTGTCGAGCGTGTGCAGCGCGTGATCCGTGAACTGGGCTTCGTGCGCAATGATGCCGCCAGGCAGCTGCGCGCCGGTCGCAGCCGCAGCATCGGACTCGTGGTGCCCGACATCGGCAACCCGTTCTTCGCCGAGGTGGTGCGCGGGGCCGAGGATCGTGCGGCGGATGCCGGCATGACCGTGCTGCTCGGCAACAGCGACGAGCGGGATGAGCGCCAGCTGGCGCATCTCGAGCTGTTCCAGGAGCAGCGGGTGAACGGCGTGCTGCTGACCCCTGCGTCGGACGACCTCTCCGCCGTGCATCGCTTCGCCGCAGGCGGGATGCCGGTCGTTCTCGTCGACCGCGAAGTGGAGGAGGGCGTGCTGCCGTCGGTGTCGGTCGACGACGTCGAGGGCGGCAGGGTGGCCGCCGAGCATCTGCTGGCTTCAGGGCGTCGCCGGTTGGCGTTCGTCGGCGGACCGCCGTCGGTGCAGCAGGTCGCCGATCGTCTGCGCGGGGTGCGCGCGGCGGTCGACACGCACCCGGACGTCACCCTCGAGGTCTTCGAGCAGTCCGCCCTCACCGTCCTGCAGGGCAGGGCCGCGGGCGAGATCATCGCCGCCCGCCCCACCGGATCACGACCGGATGCCGTGTTCGCGGCGAACGACCTGCTCGCCGTCGGTCTGCTGCAGGCGTTCAGCTTCGGCTCCGCCATCCGCGTGCCGGAGGACATCGTGATGGTCGGCTACGACGACATCGACTTCGCCTCGGCCACCGTCGTGCCGCTGAGCTCGGTGCGGCAGCCGGCGAGACTGCTCGGCTGGACCGGCGTCGACCTGCTGCTGAAGGAGCTGGACGGCGTGGAGCACGACCGCCGCGTGCGATTCCAGCCCGAGCTCGTCGTGCGCGAGTCGAGTGCCGTCACCGACTGAGCACCGATTCGTCGCTGCCCCGTGAACCCGTTATGCTTGCAGGGTGCATCCGGTCTTCACGGAGCGGATGCCTGGAGACGTCGCATAGTCCGGCCGAGTGCACCACCCTGCTAAGGTGGAGTCCCCTCACGGGGACCAGGGGTTCAAATCCCCTCGTCTCCGCAGAAGGAATCCCCGCTCAGGCGGGGATTTTCTGTTTTCAGGCGCTGATTCCGCGGTCCTGCGCCGCGAGGGCATCCGCGAGGTACGCCGCCGTCGTGCTGTCGCTCGCCGAGGCGACGGAGCGAGCAGTGCCCTGTGCCACGACGGATCCTCCGAGGTCTCCGGCGCCGGGGCCCATGTCGATCACCCAGTCGGCCTGCGCGACGACACGCATGTCGTGCTCGACCATCACCACAGTGTTGCCGGCGTCGACGAGGTGCTGGAGGTGCACGAGCAACCGATCGGTGTCCGACGGATGCAGCCCGGAAGTGGGCTCGTCGAGCAGGTACAGGGTGTCGCCGTGCTGGGCGCGGCGCAACTCGGATGCCAGCTTCACGCGCTGTGCCTCGCCGCCCGACAGCTCTGTCGCCGACTGCCCCAGCGGCAGGTATCCCAGTCCTACATCGAGCAAGGCATCGAGGTGTCGCGCGACATCGGCGTCATCATCGAAGAGCACGCGCGCGTCGTTCACGCTCAGGGCGAGGACCTCGGCGATCGTGTGACCGTGGAGTTCGATCTCGAGGGTCTCCGGGTTGTAGCGCGTGCCGCCGCACGTGCTGCACGGGGCATGGACGGTCGGGAGGAAGAGCAGCTCCACCTCGACCGTGCCCTCGCCCTTGCAGGTGGGGCATCGTCCGTTCGGCAGGTTGAATGAGAACCGGCTCGCGGCGTAGCGTCGCCGGCGTGCTTCGGGAGTCGCGGCGAACAGCGCGCGGACGCGGTCGAAGAGGCCTGTGTACGTCGCCACGTTCGATCGCGACGTGCGGCCGATCGGCTTCTGGCTGACCTGCACGACGCGCCGCACGCGGCTGGCAGGACCCGACGCCCGCCCCGTCGTCTGGGCTGTCGGCGCGGAGAACAGCGGATCGGCGGTCGTGCTGCTCTTCTCGCCGTTCGACGCGTCGATCGTCGAGCCGTCGACCTCGCTCGACAGGCTCTTCTGCAGCAGATCGGGCAGAGCCTGGGTCACCAGGGAGGACTTGCCCGAGCCGGAGACGCCGGTGACGGCGGTGAGGCAGCCGAGGGGGATCGACACCGACACGCTGCGGAGGTTGTTCCGCGAGACGTCGGTGAGCACGAGCTCGCCGTCGGGCTCGCGGGAGGCGGGCCTCGGCGCCGGCGACTGCGCGGCGCGCAGGTCGTCGGCGAACAGGTAGCGCCGGGTCTGGGAGCGCTCCACGTCGCGGAGACCGTCGATCGGGCCGGAATAGACGATCTCGCCACCGGTGGCCCCCGCACCGGGGCCGATGTCGACGATCCAGTCCGCATGCCGGATCACGTCGAGCGAGTGCTCGACGAAGAAGACCGTGTTGCCGGAGTCCCGGAGCGAGCGGAGGATGCGCACGAGCGCCTCGCCATCGGCGGGGTGGAGGCCGGCGGAGGGCTCGTCGAGCACGAACATGACCCCGAACAGCTGCGAGAGCACCTGGGTGGCGAGCCGCATGCGCTGCAGCTCGCCGGAGGAGAGGGTGGGCGTCGATCGATCCAGCGAGAGGTAGCCCAGGCCGAGCTCGATGATGGGCGAGACCCGGTCGCGCAGCTCGTCGACCAGCCGCTGCGCCGCGAGCTGCTTCTCGGGTGCGAGTGCCCGGCCCTCGGAGCCGCCGGCATCCGACCCGCTGTCGGAGGGGGCGAGTGCCGTCTCGAGAAGCGCCGCGAGATCGGCGAGCGGCAGCGCGGCCATCTCGGTGATGTCGAGACCGGCGAACGTCACGGCGAGCGCTTCGGGCTTCAGTCGACGTCCCTCGCACAGCGGGCAGCGGACGCTGACCATGTAGCTCGCCGCCTTCTCGCGCATCTTGGCGCTCTTCGAGTGGGCGAACGTGTTGAGCACGTACTGCTTCACGCCGACGAACGTGCTCATGTACGACGGTTCGACCCCGGCGGCGACGGCCTTGCGCACCTGTGCAGGACCACGATCGGTGAACACCGGCACCTGAGGGGATTCCTCGGTGTACAGCACCCACCGACGCTGCTCCTCGGGCAGATCGCGCCAGGGGATGTCGATGTCGTAGTCGAGGGAGATCAGGCTGTCGATGAGCTGCTTGCCGTGCCACGCTCGCGGCCAGGCGTCGAGGGCGCGGTCGCGGATCGACAACGACTCGTCGGGGACCATGAGGTGCAGGGGCACGTCGTACACCTGCCCGATGCCGTGGCATCGCGGGCATGCGCCCTGGACGGTGTTCGCCGAGAAGTCCTCGGCGAACAGGGGGTCCGCGCCCGGCGGGTACGTGCCGACGCGCGAGAACAGCATGCGCACCACATTGCCGATCGAGGTGGCGCTGCCGACGGTCGATCGAGCGCTGCCGGCGGTGCGCTGCTGGGGGAGGGCGACCGCCGGGGGCAGCCCCCCGATGGCGTCGACGTCGGGGATGTCGACCTGGCTCATCAGGCGTCGCGCGTAGGGCGCCACGGACTCGAAGTAGCGTCGCTGGGCTTCGGCGTAGAGGGTGCCGAACGCGAGGGAGCTCTTCCCGGAGCCGGAGACGCCCGTGAAGGCGACAAGGGCGTCGCGGGGTATCGCGACGTCGACATCGCGAAGGTTGTGCACACGTGCTCCGGTCACGACGATCGCGTTCGACGTGCCGGAGAGCTTCGACGGTGGGGTCCCGCCCATCATGGACCTCTTCTCGAATCCCGCGCAGGGCGGGGGTGGATGCGACGATCGCCGACTCCGCGCCACGTTACCCCGACCGTCCGACTTCGTCGGCGTCCTTGACAGCGGGGAGCGGACCCCGCCCGCACCGGCGTCTCGAGGATTGCGGAGTATGGCACCCCGGTCTGCTCGGGTCTTTCGGGAAGCGCTATCCTGAAGCCCTTCCTCTCGCCTCGCCTAGGAGCATCCCCCATGCCCATCGCCGCTGATGACCCCCGCCTCACCTCCGTCTACGAGGCCGCATCCACCCGCTACACGGACGTGCCCTTCCAGCGCGCGGGCGCGAGCGGCGTGCAGCTCCCGAAGGTCTCGCTCGGCCTCTGGCAGAACTTCGGACGAGACCGCACCTTCGACAGTCAGCGGCAGATAGTGCTGCACGCCTTCGACCGGGGCGTCGTGCACATCGACCTCGCGAACAACTACGGCCCGCCGTACGGATCGGCAGAGTCGACATTCGGATCGGTGCTCGCCAGCGGTCTCTCCCGTTACCGCGACGAGCTGTTCGTGACGACCAAGGCCGGCTACGACATGTGGCCGGGGCCCTTCGGCGACGGCGGATCGCGCAAGTACCTCGTGCGATCGCTCGAGCAGAGCCTGCAGCGCATGAACACCGACTACGTGGACGTGTTCTACTCGCATCGGCCCGATCCCGAGACTCCGCTCGAGGAGACGACGACGGCCCTCGCCGACATCGTCCGCAGCGGCAAGGCGCTGTACGTCGGCATCTCGAACTATCCGGCCGAGCTCGCCCGCCGCGCCTACGAACTGCTCGCCGAGCAGGGCGTGACGCTGCTGCTGCACCAGCCCCGCTACTCGCTGTTCGACCGCACGCCCGAGGCCGAACTGTTCCCGGCGCTGCGCGAGCTGAACGTCGGCAGCGCGGTCTTCTCACCGCTCGCACAGGGCCTGCTGACGGCGAAGTACATCGACGGCGACGTGCCCGCCGACTCACGGGCGGCGAGCAGTCACTTCCTGAACGGGTCGGCGCTCACCGACGACTACCTCGAGCGCATCCGCGGCATCGACCGCATCGCGAAGGATGCGGGGCTCTCGATCCCACAGCTCGCCATCGCCTGGGTGCTTCGCGATCCGGTGGTCACCACGGCGATCATCGGCGCCTCCCGCACCGGACAGATCGACGATGCGGTCGCGGCAAGCCGCGTGGAGCTCTCCGCCGAGGTCGTCGCCGCACTCGAGGAGTTCGCGGCCGCGCCCGGCACCGTAGTCGTCTGACGGCACGCCCGCGGGGGCGCGATCCCGCCCCGCGGGGCGGGCGCCTCGCTAGAGTCGATCGCATGAGTGCGACGAAGGTGTTGTTCATCGGCGGAACCGGGATCATCTCGTCGGCGGCGAGTGCGCTGGCCGCCTCACGCGGCATGGAGGTCACGCTGCTCAATCGGGGGACGTCGCGACGCGACCCCGCGGAGGGCGTCGAGGTGCTCACGGCAGACATCGAGGATGCCGCGGCCGTCGACGCGGCGCTGGCCGGACGGGAGTTCGACGTCGTCGCCGACATGATCGCGTTCACCCCCGACCAGGTGCGGCGTGACATCGACCGGTTCGAGGGGCGCACCGGTCAGTACGTGTTCATCAGCTCTGCGTCCGCCTACCAGAAGCCGGTGGCCCGGCTGCCGATCACGGAGTCCACACCGCTGCGCAACCCGCACTGGCAGTACTCACGCGACAAGATCGCCTGCGAGGATCTGCTCACGACCGCCTATCGGGACCGCGCATTCCCCGTCACGGTGCTGCGCCCCTCGCACACGTACGACAAGTGGACGATCCCCGCGTTCGGCGGCTGGACCGCGATCGACCGCATCCGCCGTGGCGACGAGATCATCGTGCACGGCGACGGGACATCGCTGTGGACCCTCACCCACGCGAGCGATTTCGCGGTCGGGTTCGCGGGACTGCTCGGCAACCCGCTCGCCTACGGGGACACCTTTCAGATCACGAGCGACTTCGTCTACACCTGGAATGAGATCTACGGGATCCTCGGGCGCGCGGCCGGTGCCGAGCCGCGGATCCGGTATGCCACCAGCGCGGCGATCGAAGCCGCGGCCCCCGAGCGCGCGGGGCAGCTCTCCGGCGACATGGCCCACTCGGTGGTCTTCGACAACACGAAGATCCGCCGCGTCGTGCCCGACTTCGCCCCGGTCGTGGCGCTGCACACCGCGGCGCGCGAGATCATCGACTGGCATGACGCGCACCCTGAACTGCAGCGCGTCGACCCCGCCCTGGACGAGCTGTTCGACCGGCTCCTGGCCTGACGCCTGACGTCTGGCCTGACGCCTGGCCCCCGGCTCAGGCGGCGGACATCACCGCGAGGACGTTGCCGGCCGGGTCGCGGAACCAGGCGATGTCGGGCCCGCGCCCCGGTCCGCCCCGCAGGATGCCCTTCGGGTCGGTGTCGAACTCGGAATCGTCGTAGATCTTCGTCGCCACGCCACGTCCGTTGAGGTCGTCGACGGCGGCATCGATGTCGTCGACGGGGAAGTTCAGGATCGTGAAGCTCGCCGGAGTGTGATGAGGCTTCGCATAGACGAGGATCGAGCCGCCGTCGTCGAGCTGGATGTCGAGGAACCCCATCTCGTTGGTCTCGACGCGGAGTCCGAGGACGTCGCCGTAGAACGAGCGGGCGGCATCGATGTCGTCGACGCTGAACCCGCTGAATGCCCGTGTGGTCTGGAATGCGCTCATGCGTTCAGCATGCGCCGCCGCACCGCGCATGTCCAGGGTGTGCGGGTGCGCTCTCTACGCGGTGAATACGAGAATCTCATTACTTCCACGTGGAGGTTTCTGGTACTCTGGCCGCGGGCGATTCCTCCGTCCACTCGCACAATCAAGGAAGGTCAACGTGGCCCTGCCAGAAGCATCTGTTCAGCTGTACACACTCGCCGCGGAGTTCTCCGCCGACATGGGCGGCTCGCTCGACAAGCTCGCCGCCATCGGACTGCGCAACGTCGAGGCGTTCGACTTCGTGCGCCGTCCCGATGAGATCCGCGCGGCCCTCGACGCCTCCGGCCTCGTCTCGCCCACCGGCCACGCACCGCTGCTCTCGGACGAGCTGTGGACGCCGGACGGATCGATCCCGACCCCCGCGCCCGAGGTCGTCTTCGAGGCCGCGGCCAAGGTCGGCATCAAGACCGTGATCGACCCGTTCGTGGTTCCCGAGCGCTGGTTCACGCTCGAGGGCGTCACCGACATCGCCGAGCGCCTGAACGCGCTGGTCGAGACCGCCGCGACCTTCGGCCTCGAGGTCGGGTACCACAACCACGCCCAGGAGTTCGTCGAGGAGTTCGACGGGCAGACGGCCTACGAGCGCTTCGTCGCGCTGACCGACGAGCGCGTCGTGCTCGAGCTCGACCTGTACTGGGCGCTCGTGGGCGAGCAGGACGTGACCGCGCTGGTCTCGCGCCTCGGCGACCGGCTCGTCGCCGCGCACGTCAAGGACGGCGTCGCGCCGGCCAGCAACCCGTTCGCACCCGGTGCGGCGGAGTTCGGCTCGGCGAGCCTCGACCAGCGTCACGCGGGCACGGGCGACGTGCCCCTCGCGGACTCGCTGCGCGCGGCATCCGACCTGAAGTACGCCATCATCGAATACGACAACGCCCCGGGTGACGTCTTCGCCGACATCGCCGCGAGCTACTCGTTCCTCATCGAGGGCGGGTTCGCACGATGAGCGCGGTCGGCATCGGCATCATCGGCCTCGGTGTCATCAGCGACACCTACCTCGAGAACCTGTCGTCGTTCCCCGACGTCGAGGTGCTCGTCGTCGGCGACCTGCTGGTCGACCGCGCCGAGGCGCAGGCGGCGAAGTATGGGGTGCCGTCGTTCGGCACCGCCGATGACGTCCTCGCCCACCCCGGCGTCGATCTGGTCATCAACCTGACGATCCCCGCCGTGCACATCGAGGTCTCCCGCGCCGCGATCGCCGCAGGCAAGCACGTCTGGACGGAGAAGCCCCTCGGGCTCGACCGCGACGGCGCCGCCGACCTGCTCCGCGAGGCCGACGCCGCAGGCCTGCGGATCGGCTCCGCCCCCGACACGCTGCTCGGACCGGGCTTCCAGGCCGCTCGTCGTGCGATCGAGAGCGGAGTCATCGGCCGCCCGCTGTTCGCCCAGACCACGTTCCAGACCCAGGGACCCGATCTGTGGCACCCGAGTCCTGCCTTCCTCTTCGCGGAGGGTGCGGGGCCGCTGCTCGACATGGGGCCGTACTACTTCTCGGCCCTGGTGAGCCTTCTCGGACCGGTCGACCACGTCGCCGCGGTCGGCACGAAGGCGCGCGAGGAGCGCGAGATCCACACCGGACCCCACGCGGGGACCATGTTCCCGGTCGAGGTGCCGTCGACGATCCAGATCGTCACCGCCTTCGAGGGCGGTGCGCAGTCGCAGACGCTGCTGAGCTTCGACTCCGCGCTCGAGCGCCACGGCATCGTCGAGATCCACGGCACCGAGGGCACGATCGTGCTCCCCGACCCGAACCAGTTCGCCGGTCGCATCGCGTACGTCAAGCCGCTCGGTGTGATCCGCGACGGCATGTCATTCGAGCAGGAGTGGATCGAGATCGAGCATGACGACGTGCAGGTCGGACGCGGCATCGGCGCGCTCGACATGGCGCGCGCGATCGCCGAGGGGCGTCCGCACGTCGCCTCGGGTGAACTCGGCTTCCATGTGCTCGACATCCTGCTCTCGGCGCAGGAGTCGGCCGCAACAGGCCAGACGATCGTGGTCGAGAGCACGGTCGCACCGGTTCCGCTGCTCCCCGAGGGCTTCGACCCGTTCGCGGCGACGCTCTAGTCGGCTCGTCCTCTGCACCGACCGCGCCCCCGTCGACACTGCGTCGACGGG
>NZ_JBEOUR010000086.1:0-11526 GCF_040302605.1 Microbacterium sp. NPDC097977 | reverse complement strand
CTTGGTCGTGAGCCACACCACCAGCGGGATGGTCGCGAGGATCAGCACGACCACGAGGATGACGATGCCGCCGATCGCCTCGACCGAGTTCCCCAGACCCCCGGCGACGAATCCGGCGATGATGAGGAACACGATCACGATCACGCCGAAGACGAAGACGACCGAGAGGGACGCGAAGCCGGCCAGCCGCCAGAACGACGGGATCATCCGTCGCCAGAGCGTGCCGAGCCCGGCCTTCACCCCGATCGCGGCGAAGCCGATCTCGGCGGCCACCACTCCCTGCATGAGAGCGGTGAAGGCGATGGAGGCGATGCCCACGGCGAGCCCGGCCACGAGATTCATGGCGATGGTCCCCGCGAACACTGCCTCGAAATCCGCGGAGGAGGGGGAGAGGGACTCCAGGCGCGTGAAGGTCGTGACGAACACGAACCCCATCACGGTGGCGCTGAGCGCCACGACCGCGAGCTGGATCACGACCCCGAAGCCGAAGAGCACCTTCGGGTTGTGGCGCAGCGCCGCGAACGACCTGCTCAGCAGCATCCCGAAGGTCAGCGGATGCAGGGGGATGATGCCCCTCTTCGGGGCAGGGGTCCACGTCTGGCCGCTCACCGGCACTCCCTCCGTCGTGCGCTCCCATCGTGTCACACCCGCCGTCGGACGCGCAGACGGAGGTCGGTGGGACTGAGTGCCATAAGGTAACAGTTATGACCTCACGCATTCTTGTGGTCGACGATGACACCGCGCTCGCCGAGATGATCGGCATCGTGCTGCGCACGGAGGGCTTCGAGCCGGTGTTCTGCGCCGACGGAGCGCGGGCCGTCGAGGAGTGGCGCACGCAGCGTCCCGACCTCGTGCTGCTCGACCTGATGCTCCCCGGCATGGACGGCATCGAGATCTGCACGCGGATCCGGGCCGAATCCGGAGTCCCCGTCATCATGCTCACCGCCCGCAGCGACACCGCCGACGTGGTGCGCGGCCTGGAGGTCGGGGCCGACGACTACATCGTGAAGCCCTTCAATCCGAAGGAGCTCGTCGCCCGCATCCGCACCAGGCTCCGCCCCACTCCGCAGACGGTCGGCGAACAGCTGCGCGTGGGCGATCTCACCGTCGACGTCGATGCGCACGAGGTGCGGCGCGGCACGGCGCCGATCGCTCTGACCCCGCTGGAGTTCCAGCTGCTCGTCGCCCTCGCGTCCAAGCCGCAGCAGGTCTTCTCCCGCGAGATGCTCCTCGAGCAGGTGTGGGGCTACCACTACAAGGCGGACACCCGCCTGGTCAACGTGCACGTCCAGCGTCTGAGGGCCAAGGTCGAGCTCGATCCCGACAATCCCAAGATCGTCATGACGGTGCGCGGCGTGGGTTACCGCGCCGGGAGCGCGGGATAGGACGACGATGGCCGCGCCCACAGCGACCACCACGGCGGTCGCTGTCATCCGCGACTGGCGAGGCTGGCCGTCGGTCGTCAGCGCGCTGTGGCGGAGTTCGCTGCGATTCCGCACGCTGACGGTCACTCTGCTCCTCACGTCCACGGCGATCCTGATCACCTGCGTCACCATGGCCCTGGTCATCCAGAACGATCTCTTCGAGTCCCGCAAGACGGAGGCGCTCGAAGACGCGGCCCGCGCCGTGAACCTGGCGCAGGTGACCCTGGACTCCGCAGCCCTCGGCGATGAGCCCGCCGCACTGCAGGAACTCTGGGACAGCGTGCAGGCAGATCTCCGGCGCTACTCGACGGCAGAGGGCTTCGCCGGCATCCGGATGAACGACGACCCCGATGCCGTCGCACTGAACGGGTTCTCGGCGGGGTTGAGCGCCAACATCATCAGCACGGGTCTGAGCAACAGGGTCGTGCAGTTCGACGACCGCCAATCCTGGCAGTCGGTGGGGCTCGATGTCGCCGGCCGGGTCGTCCCGGGAATCATCGTCGGCCAGCAGCTGCAGGTGCCTGAGGCGGGATCCTTCCAGCTCTACTTCGCGTACGATCTCGCCGATGCCGACAACACTCTCACCTTCGTGCAGCGGACGCTGTGGATCGCCGGGATCGGGCTCGTCGCCATCGTCGCAGCGATCTCGTTCATCGTGCTGCGCACCGTGTCGACCCCGATCGTCGAGGCCGCCGAGACCAGCGCCCGACTCGCGTCGGGCGACCTTGCGGTGCGCATCGACGTGCACGGAGAAGACGAGATCGCGACCCTCGGTCGGTCGTTCAACGCGATGGCCGACAGCATCGAGTCCCAGATCAAGGAGCTCGGCGAGCTCTCGCTCGTGCAGCAGCGATTCGTGTCCGACGTCTCGCACGAGCTGCGGACGCCGCTCACGACGATCCGGCTCGCGGCCGACATGCTCAACGACCAGCGCGGGGAGTTCGATCCGACCACCGCCCGGACGACCGAGCTGCTGCACACCCAGGTGCAGCGTTTCGAGACGCTGCTGTCCGACCTGCTGGAGATCAGCCGCTACGACGCGGGGTCCGTGCAGTTGGAGCTCGAGGCCACGAGCCTCGCGCATCTCGCGGAGGACATCATCGAGCAGATGCAGCCGCTCGCGGACGGACGAGGCACCGAGCTGCGTCTGGTCGCGCCTGGCGGCTACTCTCCGGTGGACATGGATCCGCGTCGCGTGCGCCGGGTGCTGCGCAACCTGATCGGCAACGCGATCGAGCACGGCGAGGGGCGCCCGGTCGTGGTGACCGTCGACAGCAATCAGCATGCCGTCGCCGCAGGGGTGCGCGACTTCGGGCTCGGCATGGAACCGGCGGATGCCGAGCGGGTGTTCGACCGCTTCTGGCGGGCGGATCCCTCGCGTCAGCGCACGATCGGCGGCACGGGTCTCGGGCTCTCCATCGCGCTCGGCGACGCGACCCTGCACGGCGGCAGTCTCGCGGTGTGGTCCGAGCTCGGGGTCGGCACGAACTTCGTGCTCACGCTTCCGCGCCGCGGCGACGCGTCAGAGGGGCCGTCGCCGATCTCGACGGAGCCGCAGGATTCGCTGTCCGAGATCGGCGACGCGACCCAGCCGATCCATCTCGCCGACATCCCGGCCGAGCTCTTCGACCGAGGGAGCATCGAATGATGCGTCGGACCCGCCGTATCCTGCGCGGCCTCGCCATCGCGACGACCGTGCTGATGCTGACCGCGTGCACGGGGCTGCCCACGTCCGGCGACGCCCAGCCCGGGCTCGCCCTCGGGGCATCCCCGGAGGACCCCGACTTCCTCCCTCTCGCCTCGGGCCCTGCGGACGGCGCCGCTCCGGCCGCGATCGTCGAGGGTTTCATGGAGGCGGCGATCACGCCGGCGGACAACTGGGACACCGCGCGCAAGTTCCTCACCCCCGACCTCGCGTCGACCTGGCGCCCGAACACCGGCGTCTCGATCGACGTGAGCGCGTCGACGCGCCTGTTCACCTCGAGTATCGAGGAGGACGACGAGCCTGCCGCCGGTGACACCGCCGACGTGCGCGTCACCTTCGATCAGCTGGCCAGCGTCGATGCGACCGGCGCATACTCGGAGTCGTTCGGAGCGTCGAACTCCGCCTTCGTGGTGGTGTTCGACGACGGGCAGTGGCGGATCTCCGAGGCGCCCGACGGCGTCGTGATCGACGAGTCCCGGTTCTCGCGCGTCTACGACGACTTCGCTCTGCAGTACTACGACCAGACCTGGGAGCGCCTGGTGCCCGACGTGCGCTGGTTCCCCCGTCGTGCCACGGTCGCCACGACGATCGCGCAGTCTCTGATCGGCGGCGCCCCCAGCCCCTGGCTCGACCCGGCGGTGCAGAGCGCGTTCCCGCAGGGCGTGCAGCTCGCGCGGGACGCCGTGCCGATCGATTCGGACCAGGTCGCGGACGTGGCACTGAATCGCGAAGCGCTGAGTCTGGATCCGAAGACCCTCGCCCGGATGCGCACGCAGCTGCAGAGCACGTTCGCCGCGGCCGGCGTGCAGATCAGCCAGGTGCGCTTCACCGTCGACGGGCGCACCCTCGAAGCCGGGGTCGTCAAGCTCGTGGAGGACCCCGCCGACACCGGGAGCATCGTGCTGCGGGACGGCGAGTTCGGAACCCTCGTGGGCAGCGAGATCACTCCCATCGCCGGCGTCACGGAGGAGATCCTCGCCGTGACGCAGCCGATCTCGGCGATCGACGTGGCGCTCGACGGCACGCGTGCGGCGGTGAAACTCGCGGACGGCCACGTGTATCTCGCGGGCGAGGGACAGTTCGACGAACTGGATGAGCGCGCGAACCTCGTGCGTCCGTCGATGGACCCGTACGGCTACACCTGGTCGGTGCCCTCGAACGCCCCGGCCGCGCTGCAGGCGATCGGCAGCGAGGTGGCACCGAACGCGATCTCCGGCGCGTGGCCCGACGCCTCCTCCGTCTCCGCCATCCGTGTCTCCGTCGACGGCGCGCGGATCGCCGCCGTCGTCGTGGTCGGCGGCGAGCGGTGGATCGTCGTGTCGTCGGTGATCCGCGACGAGACGGGTATGCCCACCGAGCTGGGACCGATCGAACCTCTCGCGCAGCTGGGAGGTTCGGCGACCGCTCTCGTGTGGCTCGGTCCCGATCGCCTGGGGGTGCTCGCCGACCTCGAGGACCGCACGGTGATCACGCAGATCGTCGGTGGTACCGGCACGTCGGAGGTCGCGCCCACGGATGCCGTGTCGCTCGCGGGCGCTCGCAGCGCCTCGGGGCTGCGGGTTCTCGGTGCCGGCGGGGCCGTCTTCGCCCGCACCGGCTCGGCGTGGAGCGAGTCGATCAGCGGCGTCGCGCTCCTCGCCACGCGGGCCGGGCACTGACCGCGAGCGCACCGCTCCTGCACCGGCAGTGATCCGCGCGGACTTCTGACAGCACCCGTGCGCGAAGTCGACCGCGAGCGCAGCACGCGCGGATCCACGGCAGGATCGGCGGATGCCGTCATCCGCCGCCGCCCCCGCCGTCCGTGCCATCGACGCCGTCCGTGCCATCGGTGCCGACGTCCTCGCGCTGCTGCTCGCGGCCACGTGCGCCGGGTGCGATGCGCCGGAGACGCTGCTCTGTGCGTCCTGCCGGCAGCGCATCCGGGCGCGGCCGGTCGTCACCGGCACGACAGCCGGACTCCTCGTCCGTGCCGCGATGCCGTTCGAGTCGGTGCCCGCGCGCTGCGTGCGGCGGCTCAAGGACGAGGGCGAGACCCGGCTCGCGCACCCGTTGGGGGCTGCGCTGGGCGAGGTGCTGCGGGGCGTGCTCGAGGCCCGACCCGCAGGTGAGGTCGCGGTGGTGCCGGTTCCGAGCTCACGAGCGGCCTTCCGTCGCCGAGGCTACCGGGTCCCGGACCTCCTGATCCGTCGCGCGGGGTACACACCCCGTCGCCTTCTCTCCACCCGCCGTCCGACGGCGGATCAACGAGGGCTCGACGTCGAGAGTCGCTCGCGCAACGTGCACGGGAGCATGTGCGCGAAGGGCAGTGGCGGGCTCGCGGTGGTGCTCGTCGACGACGTCATGACCACGGGCGCCACCCTCGATGAGGCGGCGCGGGCGCTGCGGGTCGCCGGGGCGGACGTCCTGTCCGCGGTCGTACTGGCCGCCACACCACGTCACAGTGAACGGAATGCGTACGCATCGGAGACACGCAGGAAATGACCCGTGACATCCGTCGTCGTGCCGACTAGCGTGGGGGGACACAAGGCGACCACGGTCCGCCCTTGGCCGGGAGGACCGGGACAAGGAGGCAGCAATGGAAACGAGCATCGTTGGCGTCGGGGTGGGAATCACCGACCGCTTCAGAACCGTTGTCGAAGAGAAGATCGCCAAGATCCAGACGTTCGCGTCACGTGCGCAGCGATTGGACGTGAAGGTCACCCACCGGGTGTATCGCAACGGCCGTGTACCCGATGAGACCGTCGAACTCACGCTCGTGAGCAAGGGACCGGTCGTGCGGGCCGAAGCCACCGACGGCGACAAATTCGTCGCCCTCGACCTGGCGGTGGACAAGATGGCGGAGCAGCTCCGTCGAGCCAAGGAGAAGCGGGTCGACGGACGTCAGCACCCGCGCGGCGCGCATTTCGAGAAGGAGAGCGGTGCCCTGGAGGGCATCGACGTCCAGCCCGCATCCGTCGAGGTCCTTCGCGCCGTCGCGACGGGCACCGTGCCGATCCAGAACGAGGAGGACGAGGTCTACTCGCCCGTCGTCATCCGCACCAAGAGCTTCGATGCGGAGTGGATGACCGTCGAGGAGGCGGTCGATCGCATGGAGCTGGTCGGCCACGACTTCTTCCTGTTCGTCGACGTGCGCACCGACCACCCGAGCGTGGTCTACCGCCGCAAGGGCTGGGACTACGGTGTCATCGCACTCGAGACGCAGGCTCCGCCCGCCGAGGCGCTCGCCTCCTGAGAAGGACATGAGAACGGCCCGGCCCCTTCGAGGGGCCGGGCCGTTCGTTCGTCCGTTCGCGGGATGCTCAGTCGAAGATGCCGTCGAGGATGCTGCCGATCACGAGGCCGCCGAGGATCCCGGACGCGATGTCTCCGCCGCCACCGCGGCGACCGCCTCCGCTCCAGCCGCCACCGCCCCAGCCGTCGCCTCCGCCGCCCCAGCCCTGGTCCTGGGGGCGGGACGAGTCGATGTCGCGCTGGGCGAGCTGCAGAGCCTCGGAGGCGAGGTGAGCCACCCGGCGGGCGCCGGCGAGCGCCTGATCGCGCGTCTCCTCGGCCGGGAGGAGGTCGGAGAGGTCGACGCGCAGGCGCTCGGCCTCCGCGAGCCGGGTGCGGGCGTCCGCCCCAATCCAGCCGCGGTGCCCGGCGATGAGTCCGCGGGCGACGCCCAGCTGCCGGTCCGCGTCGTCGATGGCGTGCTGCACCTGCTGCAGGCTGGGCAGCGGATGCGCCTCGCGGTGCCGCGCCGTGGCGATCGCGTCGTCGAGGGCGGTGTTCGCGGCGCGGAGCTGGGAGAGCTCGGCGAAGGGGTCGCCGGGGGTGCCTGCGGGGGAGAGGGCGCTCAGGGCGTTCTGCAGCGCGGTCACCGCGGCGGCGACAGCCGGCACCTGCGGAGCGGTCCGCGCCGCGATGAGGTCGCTCCGCGAATCGGCCACGACCTCGGCGAGCGTCGACTCGGCGCGCAGTGCCTCGATCTCGAAGTCCTCCACGGCGTCGAGCAGTGCCGAAGCACGGCGCGTGGCTTCGGTCGCCGTCTCGAGAGCGAGGTTGGCCTCTTCGTTCTGCTTCGCGGCCCGACGACGTTCCGAGACCGAGGCCCCGTGGGTCGCGAACGCGATGAGCTGCTCGGCCTCCGCCGCGCTGGCCGTGATCTGGTGCATGGCCGACTCGGCGTATCGCGACGACAGGCGTGCGACGGTCTCGTTCGTCTGCGGGATCCGGGTGCTCAGCTCGGCGGCATCCGCGCGCACCTTCGCGATGACCTCGGGAGCGCGACGGACCTTCGCGATCGATTCGGCGAGGGCGGACGTCTTCTCGTCGAGGAGGTCCTGCGCCCAGTCGCACAGCTGCACGATCCTCGCGTTGCGGGTGCGGAGCTCCTCCGGGGTGTCCGGGATCTCATCGTGGTTCAGCTGGTGCAGTTGGAACGCCTCGCGCAGGTGCGTCCGCACGGCGCTCAGCGCCTTCTTCAGGTCTCCGGTGAGCTGGCCGCCGAGCTCGGCCTCGGCGAAGGAGAGCTCGTCCGAGGTGCTGCGGATCCGCTCGTCGGCCGCGACCAGCGACTGCTCGGCACGGCGTGCCAGATCGGCATCCTGTGCGGCCAGCTCTTCCTGTTCGCGCTTGCGCCTGCCCCATATTCCAGCCATAGGACCGATCCTAGTTTCCCGAGCGCCGACCCTGGCTGTGCATCCGCTTGAGGCGAACGCGGTTCAGACGAGCGCGACCGCCTCGACCCTGGCCGGCCGGCCGCGTCGAGGGCGGTCGGCCGTCAGCTCGATCGTGAGCGCGTGACGCGGATGCCGGGCGAGGCGCGCCTCGACATGATCGAGCCAGCGCAGCTCGGCGTCGGCGGTGAAGATCATCGAGTCGACCACGAGCGACCACGCCAGTCCTTCGGGGGTGTGGTCCTCGCGGGAGTCGCGCACGTTCACGAGCGTCGCGTGGTGCTGCTCGGCCGCGGCCCGTTGGATCGCGATGACCTCGGCGGCGTCGGCGCCGGGAAGCGTCGCCGCCACGGCCAGCTTGATCGCGAGTTCGTCGCGCGTGGTCCGCCCGCGCTCGATCGGCGAGGCCAGCCAGCGGTCGACGTCATCCGCCCCGGCATCGGTGATCTCCCAGTAGACGTGGCCCTGGGCATCAGCGGCGCCTCTGGCGACGAGGCCGTCGCGCTCCAGGCGCTCGAGCGTGTTGTAGATCTGTCCCACGTTGAGCGGCCAGACGGAGCCGGTGCGGCGATCGAACTCGTGGCGCAGCTGGTAGCCGTAGCAGGGGCCCTGCGCGAGGATCGCGAGCAGACTCTGTCTCACCGACATGTGGACCTCCCGGGTGTCGTGCACAAATATACATACCGGGAAATCCGACGACCCCGCGCCATGCAGACGACGCGCAGGTCACGGACCGGTAACATGGCAAGGTATGTCCGGTCGGCGCTCGATACGCGGCGCCGCCGGAACCATCCGACAGGGAGATGACATCTGTGGCCAATCCTCTTGAGAAGCTGCTGCGCGCGGGCGAAGGGCGGGTCATCCGCCGCCTGAACCAGGTGGTCAAGGCCGTGAACGCGCTGGAAGAGGACATCTCCAAGCTCACGGATGACGAACTGCGCAACGAGACCGTCGAGCTGCGGGAGCGGTTCGCCAAGGGCGAGACGCTCGATCAGCTGATGCCGGAGGCCTTCGCCGCCGTGCGTGAGGCGGCGAAGCGCACCCTGGGCATGCGCGCCTACGACGTGCAGATCATGGGCGGCGCGGCTCTCCACCTCGGCAACATCGCCGAGATGAAGACCGGTGAGGGCAAGACGCTCGTCGCCACGTTCCCCGCCTACCTCAACGCGATCGCGGGTGAGGGCGTCCACGTGATCACGGTCAATGACTTCCTCGCGAGCTACCAGGCCGAGCTCATGGGTCGCGTGTACCGCGCGCTGGGCATGACGACCGGCATCATCGTCTCGGGTCAGACCCCGGCGGTCCGCCGTGAGCAGTACGCGTGCGACATCACCTACGGCACGAACAACGAGTTCGGATTCGACTACCTGCGCGACAACATGGCGTGGCGCAAGGAAGACCTCGTGCAGCGCGAGCACTATTTCGCCATCGTCGACGAGGTCGACTCGATCCTCATCGACGAGGCGCGCACCCCGCTGATCATCTCGGGTCCCTCGTCGGGTGAGGCCAACCGCTGGTTCGCCGAGTTCGCCAAGATCGCGCGCACCCTCGAGGCGGGCGTGGACTACGAGGTCGACGAGAAGAAGCGCACCGTCGGCGTGCTCGAGCCCGGTATCGAGAAGGTCGAGGACTACCTCGGCATCGACAACCTGTACGAGTCCGCGAACACCCCGCTGATCTCGTTCCTGAACAACTCGATCAAGGCGCTCGCGCTGTTCAAGAAGGACACCGACTACGTCGTCATGAACGACGAGGTCATGATCGTCGATGAGCACACCGGCCGCATCCTGGTCGGTCGTCGCTACAACGAGGGCATCCACCAGGCGATCGAGGCGAAGGAGGCGGTTCCGGTCAAGGCCGAGAACCAGACCCTCGCGACGGTCACCCTGCAGAACTACTTCCGTCTCTACGACAAGCTCGCCGGTATGACCGGTACCGCCGAGACCGAGGCGGCCGAGTTCATGTCCACCTACAAGCTCGGCGTCATCCCGATCCCGACCAACCGGCCGATGGTGCGCAAGGACCAGTCCGACCTCGTCTACAAGAACGAGGCGGCGAAGTTCGCCCAGGTCGTGGAGGACATCGCCGAGCGTCACGCCAACGGCCAGCCGGTGCTGGTGGGAACGGTGAGCGTCGAGAAGAGCGAGTACCTCTCCCGGCTCCTCGCGAAGAAGGGCGTCAAGCACGAGGTCCTGAACGCCAAGAACCACGCGCGGGAGGCGGAGATCGTCGCCCGCGCCGGTCGGCTCGGTGCCGTGACGGTCGCGACCAACATGGCCGGTCGTGGAACCGACATCATGCTCGGTGGAAACGCCGAGTTCCTCGCCGTGCAGGATCTGAAGGGCCGCGGTCTCGACCCGGTCGAGACGCCGGAGGAGTACGAGGTCGCCTGGGACGAGGCCTACGAGGAGAAGAAGGCCGTCGTCGCCGAGGAGGCCGAGAAGGTCATCGAGGCCGGGGGACTGTACGTGCTCGGCACCGAGCGCCACGAGTCCCGACGGATCGACAACCAGCTCCGTGGTCGTTCCGGCCGTCAGGGCGATCCCGGCGAGAGCCGTTTCTACCTCAGCCTCACCGACGATCTGATGCGCCTGTTCCAGTCGGGTGCCGCCGAGGCGATCCTGGCTCGCACGAACTTCCCCGACGACGTGCCGATCGAGTCGGGTCTCGTCTCCCGCGCGATCCGCAGCGCGCAGTCGCAGGTCGAGTCCCGCAACGCCGAGATGCGCAAGAACGTCCTCAAGTACGACGACGTCCTCAACCGCCAGCGCGAGGCCATCTACGCTGATCGCCGCCACATCCTGCAGGGCGACGACATCGCCGACCGGGTGCAGCACTTCATCGAGGACGCGATCAGCGGTGTCGTTCGCGACCACACGGGCGAGGGTCACAACGAGAGCTGGGACTTCGACGCGCTCTGGACCGAGCTCAAGACCCTCTACCCGGTCAGCGTCACGATCGACGAGGTCGTCTCCGAGGCCGCGGACCGCAAGGGCGGCATCACGGCGGACGGCCTCACCCGCGAGCTGCTCTCGGATGCGAAGATCGCGTACGAGACGCGTGAGGAGTCGCTCGGCGAGGCGGCGACCCGTGAGCTCGAGCGTCGCGTGGTGCTGCAGGTGCTCGACCGCCGCTGGCGCGATCACCTGTACGAGATGGACTACCTCAAGGACGGCATCGGCCTGCGGGCGATGGCGCAGCGCGACCCGCTGATCGAGTATCAGCGCGAGGGCTACGCGATGTTCCAGTCGATGATGGGCCAGATCAAGGAGGAGTCCGTCGGCTACCTCTACAACCTCGAGGTCGAGGTGCGGCGTGCCGCAGACTCGCAGACCGCCGAGGTCGAGGCCAAGGGACTGTCCGAGGGCGGCGGCGAGCAGCGCCTCGAGTACTCCGCGGCGAACGATGCGGGCGAGGTCGAGGTGCGCGACGACCGGGGGCGGGTGCAGCAGGCCGCCACCGACAAGATGCGCCAGGCGGCCGCGGCTCGTCAGGCACCTGCGGATCAGCCCGACGCGGCACCGGCCGAACGCGGGGCGTTCGGACAGCGCACCGATGCGGCAGCACCGGCCGCGGGCAACCGCGAGCAGCGCCGGGCCCAGGGCAAGAAGAAGAAGTAGCAGCGCGAGCGCACGACTGCACGAGCGCAGAGGGGCCGATCCGGGTTGATCGGACCCACTGATCGTCATTGTATGCTTGCGCAATGACACCAACCCGCCACATCTACCAGACGTCGAAG
>NZ_JBEOUR010000085.1:0-11611 GCF_040302605.1 Microbacterium sp. NPDC097977 | reverse complement strand
CGAGAGCTCGCGATGCGAGAGTCCGTCGCGGTCCGCGAGCTGACCGACCCAGGTGGTCACGTCGGAGGTGTCGACGGATGCGGGCGCGGCACCGAGGTCGAGGCCCGATGCTGCGACCTCGGCGTTCACCGCCTCGGCTGCGGCGACGGCATCCTTCGCCGCGACCATCGTGAGCGCGGAGTCGTCGACGCTCTTCGCGGGCGCCTCATCCGCACCGGTGACGAACGACGCGACGCTGGCGACGGCATCCGGCGTCTCGGCGCCTGCCGCCGGCGCCGAGACCATGCCGACGGTCAGCGCGAGGCCGAGCACGCCTCCGGTGATGGTGCCGAGGATCAGTTTCGGACGGCGGGCGGTGATGGCGTTCCTGGCGTCGGCTGCGGCGTTGGCGCGCCGAAGGGCACGGGAGGTGTGAAGCATGGGGGTGTGACTTTCGGGTGGTCGTACGCCCGTCGCGGGACACTCATCGGGAGATCGCCCCAGGCGCAAGGTAACGATTCTGCAACGGCCCACCTGTGCGCTTCATGAGAAAAGGGCCCTGCACCAGCCATTTCGGCGGTGCAGGGCCCTTTTCGCAGGCGATTCTCAGACGCTGGCGTCCTGACGCTTCATCCTCGCGGTCTCGCGCGCGCGGGTGTTCGCGTCGAGGTTGACCTTGCGGATGCGCACGACCTCGGGCGTGACCTCGACGCATTCGTCGTCACGCGCGAACTCGAGGCTCTCCTCGAGGGTGAGCTGGCGCGGGGGCGTCATCGACTCGAAGGTGTCGGAGCTCGCCGCACGCATGTTGGTGAGCTTCTTCTCCTTCGTGATGTTGACGTCCATGTCGTCGGCGCGGGAGTTCTCGCCGATGACCATGCCCTCGTAGACCTCCTGCGTGGGCTGCACGAAGAACGACATCCGCTCCTGCAGGGCGATCATCGCGAACGGGGTGACGACACCCTGACGGTCGGCGACGATCGAGCCGTTCTGACGGGTCGTGATGGAACCTGCCCACGGCTCGTAGCCGTGGGAGATCGCGTTCGCGATTCCGGTGCCGCGGGTCGTGGTGAGGAACTCGCTGCGGAAGCCGATGAGGCCACGCGACGGGACGATGAACTCCATGCGCACCCAGCCGGTGCCGTGGTTCGTCATGTTCTCCATGCGGCCCTTGCGGTTCGCGAGCAGCTGCGTGATCGCTCCGAGGTGCTCCTCCGGCGTGTCGATCGTGAGGTGCTCGAAGGGCTCGTAGGTCTTGCCGTCGATCTTCTTCGTGACCACCTGCGGCTTGCCGACGGTGAGCTCGAAGCCCTCGCGACGCATGTTCTCGACCAGGATGGCGAGAGCCAGCTCGCCACGACCCTGCACCTCCCACGCATCCGGGCGTCCGATGTCGACGACCTTGAGCGAGACGTTTCCGATGAGCTCCTTGTCGAGACGGTCCTTGACCATGCGCGCCGTGAGCTTGTGGCCCTTCACCTTGCCCATGAGGGGCGACGTGTTGGTTCCGATCGTCATCGAGATGGCGGGGTCGTCGACCGTGATCGCGGGCAGCGGACGGACGTCCTCGGGGTCGGCGATGGTCTCGCCGATCGTGATGTCGCTGAAACCGGCGATGGCGACGATGTCGCCGGGGCCGGCGTCCTCGGCCGGGTAGCGCTCGAGAGCACGGGTCTTCAGCAGCTCGGTGATGCGCGCGTTCTGGTGCGTGCCGTCGGCACGGACCCAGGCGACGGTCTGACCCTTCTTGAGCGTGCCGTTGAAGACGCGCAGCAGCGCGAGACGACCGAGGAAGGGGCTGGAGTCGAGGTTGGTGACCCAGGCCTGCAGCGGGGCCTCGTCGTCGTACGACGGGGCGGGGACGTGCTGGAGGATCGCCTCGAAGAGCGGCTCGAGGTCGTCGTTGTCGGGCAGCGAACCGTCGGCCGGACGGTTCTGCGATGCCGCGCCGGCGCGACCGGAGGCGTAGACGACGGGCACGTCGAGCAGTGCATCGACATCGAGGTCGGGCACGTCGTCGACGAGGTCGGATGCGAGACCGAGCAGCAGGTCGTGCGCCTCTTCTTCGACCTCGGCGATACGCGCGTCGGGGCGGTCGGTCTTGTTGACCAGCAGGATGACGGGCAGCTTCGACTCGAGAGCCTTGCGGAGCACGAAGCGGGTCTGCGGAAGCGGGCCCTCGCTCGCGTCGACGAGCAGCACGACACCGTCGACCATGGAGAGGCCGCGCTCGACCTCGCCGCCGAAGTCGGCGTGACCGGGGGTGTCGATCACGTTGATCGTGATCTCCTTGCCCTCGGCGTGCTTGCCCTTGTACGTGATCGCCGTGTTCTTGGCGAGGATCGTGATGCCCTTCTCACGCTCGAGGTCGTTCGAGTCCATGGCACGCTCATCGACGTGGGCGTGTTCGCCGAAGGAGCCCGTCTGACGCAGCATGGCGTCGACGAGAGTGGTCTTGCCGTGGTCGACGTGCGCGACGATTGCGACGTTGCGGAGGTCAGAGCGGAGGGCGTGCGCCATGCAGGAGTCCTAAAGAGTGTGGGTTTTTGCCGAGAAGCCGACGGGACAGCCTATCGCACCCTCATGAATCCTGGCTGAACGGCTTCTGTCCCCCGCCGATCAGCCGCGATCTCCCCGCGAGGCCGTAGAGCGGTGCGATACCGTGAACGCATGGTGGACCGAGGGTACGACATCGATCTCGCGGGTGTGCAGAACCCCTCGACGGCGCCGGCTCAGCTGGCTGAGATCGCCGCACGACGAGGGGATCTGCATCCGCTCGTCCTCGCCCATCCGGCGTGCTATCCGCAGCTGCGCGAATGGATCTTCCAGGTCAACCCGTCGGTGCGGGCGGCGATGAGCGCTGCTCCTGCGATGGCTCCTGCCGCGGCGCCGGGTGCGGCTATGGCTCCTGCCGCGGCGCCGGGTGCGGCTATGGCTCCGGGTCCGCGGCGCGGACGCGGCGGACTGTGCGCACTCCTCGGATGCGGTGGTCTCGCGCTGCTGGGCGTCATCATCGTCGCGATCGTGTTCGTCGGAGGGCTCCTCACCGGACCCTCGACGCAGGATCGGCCGACGAGCGACCGATCGACGAGTGAGGGGACCACGGCTCGCGACGACTCCCTGGCGGCGTTCGATGCGGAACGCACCAGGTACTACGAGCTCTACGCGCAGATCGAGAGCAATCCCGTCGCTCCGCTGGTCGCGGACCTGTTGGCGTTCCGGCGGTGGGAATCGAGCATCGCCGACCCCAGCCTCACCGACGCGTCGGTCGCGCAGTACGCCGCCGACGCCAGGGGCGCCCGCGAGCAGCTGGAGCAGCGCATCGCCGACGCCGCGACCCGACGCACCAATGCGTCGGGCTCCGTCACCGAGGCGATCGTCGATGAGTCCGGCCAGGGATTCATCGACATCGCGTGGGACGCGAGCGCCGAGTGCGGGACCTCCCGGCGGGCGGATGAGGGTCGCATCACGATCGGATGCGTCTCGGAGGAGCCGCTCGCGGTGCACCTGGCTCCGGAGGACCAGCTCGGTGGCGACACCGCCAGGCGCGTGGTCGCGCTGCACGAGCTCTCCCACCTCTACACGCGCGCCGACAGCGATGCGAAGGGGGCAGCCCTCTCGGCATCCACCGTTCTCGTCGAACAGGGCTACTTCCAGGGCAACAGCGAGGTCTTCGCCGACTGCTACGCGCTCACCTATCTCGATCTGTGGACTCTGACCTTCGACGGTCGCGAGTACGGCTACGGCTACATCTGCACCCCCGAGGAGCGTCAGCTCATGCGCACCTGGGCCGCCGAGGTGCACGCGCCCATGCCGCAGTGATCGCCCCTGCCCGAGTACGATCGGTGGTCCCATGAGCTTCCTTCCCCCCGCAGCGCCGTCGCGAGCACGCGTCTGGTGGGAGATCGCCATCGTGCTGGCTCTGGGTCTCGGACAGTCGGCCGTCTACGCCGTCGTCCAACTCGCCTACCGCCTCACCGACGTCACGCCGCTGGCCGATCAGACGGCCACGCTGAATCCGTCGCGCAGCGACCGCGAGATCTTCGATCTGATCTACCAGGTGCTCTCGATCGGCTTCTCCCTCGTCCCCGTGCTGCTGGTCTGCTTTCTGCTGTGGCAGTCCTCGCGGCCGCATCTCGGTCGCCTGGGGCTCGACGGCACCCGGGTCGTCCCCGACATCGGACGCGGCGTGCTGCTCGTCGCGGCCATCGGCATCCCCGGCCTCGGCCTGTACCTCGTCGGTCGCGCATCCGGCCTCTTCGTCGCCGTGAATCCCGCCGGGCTCGACGCGTACTGGTGGACGGTGCCGGTGCTCCTGCTCGCCGCGGCGCGCGCCGCGCTGCAGGAGGAGTTCGTCGTGCTCGGCTACCTGTTCGCGCGTCTGCGGCAGCTCGGGTGGGGTCCGTGGAGCATCATCATCGCGACATCGGTGCTGCGCGCGAGCTACCACCTCTACCAGGGGCCTGGCGCCTTCATCGGCAACCTCGCCATGGGCCTGCTGTTCGGATGGCTGTTCCAGCGCAGCGGGCGTCTGATGCCGTTCCTCGTCGCGCATTTCCTGATCGACGCCACGGTGTTCGTCGGCTACCCGTGGGCGGCGGCGACGTGGCCGGAGCTCTTCGGCCTGCCCGGCTGACGCGGCGCCCGCCGGATGCCGGGGTGCGGTGTCAGCGCATCATTCCGGAGTTCGCGAGCACGATCGACACCGCGGCCCAGAGCAGGATCACGGCGAGTGCCGAGAGCGCCCGCACATCCCAGGTACGCCGGATCGGAGCCTGACCGGTGGAGGGTACCGCCTCCCACCGATCACGGATGTCGGTGAGGTCGCGGAGCCCGGTGGGGGCCTTGGCGGCTTCCCCCTCGGCACCGGGGCGTCGCACCGGGCGGGCACGAGCGGGCCCGCCGTAGCACGTGACGTCGGAGCCGTCCGCGAGGGTGAACACCAGCTGCCAGCGCAGGTCGATGTCGCGCACGGCCGCCCAGCCGAAGGACGTGCGGCGGAGCATGTTCTGCACGGTCGCTCCCTCGGAGTCGACGCGCACCATCGAGACGAAGGCGATCTCATAGACGACCCAGAGGCCGAGCAGCACCCACGGGGCGAGCAGCAGCATCGACCACCAGCCGGCCCGTACCACGGCGTCGCCGAGGAGGAACAGGGCGAGCAGGGCGCAGATGACGAGGGAGACAGACCCGGAGGCCGCACGGAAAGTCCGTGCGGCCTCCGGGTGAGGGTCGGTGCTCACTCTCAGTGACCGCCGAGGGTGATCGATGCCCCCGGGATCGCCTTGAGCAGGCGATCCGTGTACTCCTGCTGCGGGTTGGCGAAGATCTCGTCGACGGTGCCCTGCTCGACGATCTTGCCCTTCTCCATCACGCAGACCAGATCGCTCGACACCCGCACGACCGCGAGGTCGTGGGTGATGAACAGATACGTGAGTCCGAGCTCCGACTGCAGCTCGGCCAGCAGCTGCAGCACCTGATCCTGCACCAGCACGTCGAGCGCCGACACGGCCTCGTCGAGCACGATGATGTCGGGCTTGAGCGCGAGCGCACGGGCGATCGCGACACGCTGACGCTGGCCGCCCGAGAGCTCGTTCGGGTACCGGGTCGCGAGCACGCGCGGGAGCGAGACCTGGTCGAGCAGCTCCTCGACCCTGGCGCGCTGCGACACGCGATCACCGACTCCGTGGATCTGCAGCGGCTCGGCGATGGTGTTGCCGATGTTGCGCAGCGGATCGAGAGAGCCGTACGGGTCTTGGAAGACCGGCTGCATACGACGACGCAGGCCGAACGCCTGCGCATTCGACAGCTTCGAGACATCCTTGCCGTCGATCTCGATGGTGCCGCTGGTGGGCTCCTCGAGCTTCAGCACCATCTTCGCCACGGTGGACTTGCCGGAGCCCGACTCCCCCACCAGAGCGAGCGTCTTGCCGCGAGGGATCGCGAACGACACGTCGTCGACCGCGCGGAAGGCTTCGCTGCGGAAGCCCCCCTGTCGGATCCGGTAATCCTTCGTCAGCCCTGCGACACGAACCGTCGGCGGGATGTCGGCGAGGTCGTCGAGCGTCTCGATGCCGCGGTCCTCGACCACCGCCTGGATGCGCTGCGATGCCACGCTCGGCGCTGCAGAGACCAGACGCTTCGTGTACGGGTGCTGCGGGTTCTCGAGGATCTCCCGGCTGGGGCCCGCCTCGACGATGTTGCCGCCGTTCATCACGATGATCTTGTTCGCCCGCTCGGCCGCGAGGCCGAGGTCGTGCGTGATCAGGAGCACCGAGGTGCCCTTGTCGCGCGTCAACGAGGCCATGTGATCGAGGATCACGCGCTGCACGGTGACGTCGAGAGCCGAGGTCGGCTCGTCGGCGATGAGCAGCTTCGGGTCGGCCGCGAGGCCCATCCCGATCAGCGCACGCTGACGCATTCCGCCCGAGAACTGATGCGGGAACTGGTGCAGACGCTTCTCGGCGTCGGCGAGACCCGCCTGCTGCAGCACCTCGATCGTGCGAGCTTTGGCGGCGTCTCGGCCCTGGGCGATGCCGTTGGCACGGATCGCCTCCTTGACCTGGAAGCCGATGCTCCACACGGGGTTGAGGTTCGACATCGGGTCCTGCGGCACGAAGCCGATGTCCCGACCGCGCACCGCCTCGATCTCGCGTCGGTTGAGAGTGGTGAGCTCGCGACCGTCGAGGGTGATCGATCCCGACGTGATCTGCCCGGTACCGGGCAGCAGGTTCACGATGGCCGTGGCCGTCGTGGACTTGCCGGAACCCGACTCGCCCACGATCGCGACCGTCTCGCCCGGCATGACGTCGAAGCTGACTCCGTGGAGTACTTCGCGCAGGCCCTCCTGCGTGCGGAACGCGACGCTGAGGTCGCGGATGCTGAGCAGCGGGACCTGTTCGGTGATTCGCTCGCTCATCGGCGGGCCCTCGCCTTCGGGTCGAGGGCGTCTCGGATGAGCTCGCCCAGGGTCACGAACGCCAGCACCGCGAGGGTGAGGGCGATCGACGGATAGATGAGTGCCATCGGAGCGACGCGCAGCGAGGCCTGGGCATCGCCGATGTCATTCCCCCACGACATCACGCCGCTGCCGAGACCGACCCCGAGGAACGACAACGTCGCCTCGGCGACGATCGCCGCCGCGAGGCCGAGCGTCGACACGACGAGCAGCGGTGCGATGGCGTTCGGGATGACGTGGTTCAGGAGGATCTTGAACTTCGACTGTCCGAGCGCCTGTGACGCCATGACGAAGTCGGCCTGTCTCACCCTCAGCACCTCGGCACGCACGACGCGCGCCGTGGAGGCCCAGGCGAACCCGCCGATCGCGAACGCGAGGGTCCACACCGAACGCGAGTCCCGGAACACCGTCATCACGACGACCGCCGCGAGGATGTAGGGGATCGCGAAGAAGATGTCACCGACGCGCGAGAGGACCGAGTCGAGCCATCCGCCGTAGAAGCCCGCGAGGGCTCCCATGATCAGACCGAGAATCGACGAAATTGCCGTGGCGATCAGACCGACGGCAAGCGACGTCTGCGACCCCCAGACGATGCGGGCGTAGATGTCGCAGCCCTGGAAGGTGAACCCGAGCGGGTGACCCGCACTCGGCCCTCCGTTGCTGTTCGACAGATAGCAGTCGTCGTTCGGCGGCGTCGCGGTGAACAGCGTCGGCCAGAGCGCCATCACGAGGAAGAAGAGCGCGAGGACGACGGAGAACCAGAACAGCGGGCGGCGACGAAGGTCGGCCCACGCATCCCGCCAGAGGTTGCTGGCCTTGTCCGAGATGCGGACGGCGTCGACAGAGATCGACTCCGTCTCGATCGGAGCGACGTAGTGCTTCTGAGAGATGGGATCAGGCATAGCGAATCCTCGGGTCGAGCAGACCGTAGAGCAGGTCGATGACAAGGTTGACCAGCACGTACAGGATGACGAAGACGGTGACGAACGAGACGACCGTCGGCCCCTCACCGCGCTGGATCGCCTGGAACAGCGTGTTGCCGACGCCCGGCACGTTGAAGATGCCCTCGGTGACGGTGGCGCCGACCAGCAGCACGCCGAAGTTCGTGGCGGAGTTGGTGATCACCGGGATCAGCGAGTTGCGCAGCACGTGCACGGGCAGCACCCGGTTGCGCGAGAGCCCCTTGCTGTAGGCGGTGCGCACCCAGTCCTGGTTCAACGTCTCGATCACCGAGCTGCGCATCAGGCGCATGCTCACGGCGTAGAGGCTGAAGCCGAGCACGATCGCCGGCAGCCAGAGACCACCCCAATCGTTGTCTGCGCCCACGGTGGGCTTGAACCAGCCCCACTGGATCGCCAGGAAGTACTGGGCGAGGAAGGCGACGACGAAGATCGGGATCGCGATCGCGACGAGAGCCACGACGAGCGAGACGTTGTCGAACAGCTTGCCCTTGCGCAGCGCCGAGATGGTGCCGATGATGATCGCCAGCACGAACTCGATCGCGATCGCCATGACGGCGAGACGCCCGGTGACGGGAAGCGTCGCGGCGAGGACCGAGGAGACCGGACGACCGGAATAGGTCGTGCCGAGATCACCCTGGAACACGCCGGTGATGTAGTACCAGTACTGCACGAGGAACGGGTCGTTCAGGTGGTACTGCTCGCGCAGCTGGGCGACGACCGCCGGACTCGGGGTCTTGTCGCCGAACAGGGCGAGGATCGGGTCGCCGGGCATGGCGAACACGAGGAAATAGATGAGCAGGGTGGCTCCGAAGAAGACCGGGATCACCTGCAGAAGACGTCTCAGAATGTAACCGAGCATCCGCTTGTCCCTTCTCGAGGGGAAAGAAAGTGCGGCGAACACAAGCCTGTGAGGCGGTGACGAAGAATCGTCACCGCCTCACAGGTGAAGTGCCGTCAGACTTACTCGCCGGCCTTCGTGATCGCGTAGTAGAGCGGAACCGAGTTCCAGCCGAACGTCACGTTGTCGACGCTCTCACCGAAACCACCGGTCACGTTCGAGTACCACAGCGGGATCGCCGGCAGATCCTGGAACAGGACCTCCTGCGCCTTGGTGAAGTCCTCGATCTGCGCGTCGGCGTCGGGGTTGCTGATGCCGGCCTTGATGAGCTCATCGAACTCGGGGTTCGAGTAGTCACCGTCGTTCGAGCCGGCGCCGGTCGCGTAGAGCGGTCCGAGGAAGTTGTACAGACCCGGGTAGTCCGCCTGCCATCCCGAACGCGCAGCGGTCGTGATCGTGCGGTCGTTGATCTTCGAACGAAGATCCTGGAAGGTCGGGTACGGGTCGCCCGATGCCTCGATGCCCAGCGTGTTCTTGATGCTGTTGCTCACCGCGTCGACCCAGGCGTCGTGTCCGCCGTCGGAGTTGTACGCGATCTTGAACTCGCCGTCCCACGGCGAGATGGCGTCGGCCTCGGCCCACAGCTTCTTCGCCTCGTCGGGGTTGTAGTCCAGGACCTCGCTGCCGGGGACCGAGTCGGACCAGCCGTCGATGACCGGCGAGGTGAAGTCGGCGGCCGGGGTGCGGGTGCCCGAGAAGATCGTCTCGGTGATCTCCTCGCGGTTGATCGCCATGGACAGCGCCTGGCGGCGCAGCTGGCCCTCTTCGCCGCTGAAGTGCGGGAGGAACTGGCCGATCGTGAACGACTGGAACACCGCAGACGGCTGGTTCACCGCACGGTCGCCGAACTCGTCCTGGAAGACCGGGAGCGAGCCGGTGGGGATCGCGTCGATCACGTCGACGTCGCCACCCTGCAGGTCGGCGTAGGCCGCTTCCTGCGTGGCGTAGAACTTGATCGTCAGACCGCCGTTGACTGCCTTGCGGCCGCCGTCGTAGTCGTCGTTGCGCACGAGGTCGATCTGCACGTCGTGCTGCCACGCGTCGTCGCCGTCGATCATGTACGGTCCGTTGCCGATCGGGTTCTGACCGAACGCGTCCATGTCGTCGAACGCGGCGTCGGGCAGCGGGTAGAAGGCCGAGTAGCCGAGACGCAGTGCGAAGTCGGACGCCGGCTTGTTCAGGGCGATCGTGAAGGTGTAGTCGTCGACCTGCTTGAGGCCGCTCAGGTCACCCTGTGCGCCGAAGATGTCGTCGTCGGGGTTCGCCGGGTCACCGGCGTCGTTGACGAATCCCTCGATGTCCTCGAAGAAGTAGCCGGAGAGCTGTGCGTTCTCGGCCTGTGCGCCGTAGTTCCACGCCTTGATGAAGTTGTCGGCGGTGACCTCTTCACCATCGGTGAACTTCAGACCCTCGCGGATCTTCACGGTGATGTTCTGCGGGTCCTCCGTGGTGATCTCCTCAGCCACGTCGTTGACCGGCTTGCCGTCGGCGTCGTAGTAGATCAGACCGGCGAAGATCTCGTCGAGGATCTTTCCGCCGCCCACCTCATTGGTGTTGGTGGGGATCAGCGGGTTCTCGGGCTCGGAGCCGTTCGTGGTGATGATGGCATCCGCGTCGGCTGCTCCCGAACCGGTGTTGCCGTCGTCGGTGCCGCCGCTCGCGCAGCCCGCGAGCGCCAGGGCGCCGATCGCGAACAGCGCGGTGCCCGCAAGGGCGATCTTGTTGCGCTTCACTTTTTTGTCCTCCTGGACTGTCAAACAAATCTGCGCGCTCATCGTCGAGTGCGTAGGGATATCTGACTGTAACCCGCGGTTCCGCGCCTTCCGGTCTCGGCTAATGAACCGTTACTGAGTGGTGACCAACCGTAATCTCGCGGAAACATGCGGAAATGAGAGGCGGCGCCGCATCCCGGAGGACACGGCGCCGCTTCTCGACAGTGGACGGGTCAGGCGAAGGCCTCGATCGGCGGGCACGCGCACACCAGGTTGCGGTCGCCGTACGCCTGATCGATCCGGCGCACCGGCGGCCAGTACTTGCCCGCGACCAGCGCGTGCACCGGGTAGGCGGCGTCCTCGCGGGTGTAGGCGTGCTCCCACTCCCCCGCGATCAGCGAGACCGCGGTGTGCGGTGCGTGCACGAGAGGGTTGTCGTCGGCGGGCCAGCGTCCTGCGGCCACGGCATCCGCCTCGGCCTTGATCATGACCATCGCCTCGATGAACCGCTCGATCTCGCCGAGGTCCTCGGACTCGGTCGGCTCGACCATGAGCGTGCCCGCCACGGGGAACGACATCGTCGGAGCGTGGAAGCCGTAGTCGATGAGACGCTTGGCCACATCGTCGACGGTGATCCCGGTCGCCTCCTTGAGGGGACGGAGATCGAGGATGCACTCGTGCGCGACCCGTCCGCCCTCGCCGGCGTAGAGCACCGGGTAGTGCTCGGCGAGGCGGGCGGCGATGTAGTTAGCCGAGAGGACGGCGGCGGCCGTGGCGTGACGGAGGCCGTCGGCCCCCATCATGCGCACGTACGACCACGAGATCGGGAGGATGCCCGCCGAGCCGTAGGGGGCTGCGGAGACCGCGCCGCCCTCGAACACGAAGCCCCCGGCGTGCTCCGCACGCTGGGCGAGCGGATGCGACGGCAGGTGCGGGGCGAGGTGCGCCTTGGCCGCCACGGGGCCCACACCGGGACCGCCGCCGCCGTGCGGGATCGCGAACGTCTTATGCAGGTTGAGGTGCGAGACGTCTCCGCCGAGGTCGCCGAATCGGGCGTAGCCGAGCAGCGCGTTCAGGTTCGCGCCGTCGACGTAGACCTGTC
>NZ_JBEOUR010000084.1:0-12705 GCF_040302605.1 Microbacterium sp. NPDC097977 | reverse complement strand
GACTCCGAGCCGACGGTCGAGGACGAGGTTCGTGAGCTGCTCGGCGAGGACGACGACGAGTCCGAGGAGTCCGTCGACTCCGACGCGTCTTCGACGGGTTCGAGCGACGACACCGCGAGCGACGACACCGCGAGCGACGACACCGCGGGTGACGACACCGCAACGTCCAAGGAGGCGTGAGTGGGGCTGTTCTCGCGGAACGCGTCCCCGCGGACACCCCTCGACGGTGTGGACACCGTTCTGGCCGACCTCGACGGTGTCGTGTACGCGGGACCGGGCGCGCTGCCGCACGCGGTGGAGAGCCTGAACGCCGCTGCACGAACAGCTCGACTCGGGTACATCACGAACAACGCGTCACGCACGGATGCATCCGTGGCCGAGCACCTGTCGAGCCTCGGCCTCACGGTGGCCCCTGCAGACGTGATCACGAGCCCGCAGGCGGCCATGCGCTTGCTGGCGGGCCTGGTGCCGGCGCCGGCGACGTTGCTGATCATCGGGGGAGCGGGGCTGGTCGACGAGGCAGAGAAGGCGGGATACACCGTCACCCGCAGCGCCGAGGACGCCCCGGATGCGGTCGTGCAGGGTTTCGCCCCTGAGGTGGCATGGACCGACCTCGCCGAGGCCGCCTTCGCACTGAAACTGCCGGAGGACGAAGGCGGGATCCCCTGGATCGCCACCAACACCGACTGGACGATCCCGCGGGAGCGCGGTGTCGCCCCGGGCAACGGCACCCTGGTGTCGGCCGTCCATACAGCCATCGGTCGCCTCGCGACGGTGGCGGGCAAGCCCGAGACGCCGATCTTCGACGAAGCGACCGAGCGTTTCGGCGCGAAGAAGCCGCTGTTCATCGGCGATCGCCTCGACACCGACATCCTCGGTGCGGTGCGGGCCGGAATCGAGTCCGCGTTGGTCCTCACCGGCATCGACCGCCCCAAGCACGTGCTGGCGGCGCCCGAGGGCTCACGGCCCACCTTTATCCTCAGCGATCTGCGTGAGCTGCACGAACCGTACCCCGAGGCCACGGTCAGAGACGGCATCCACTCGGTCAACGGCG
The DNA here is from genome assembly GCF_040302605.1 of Microbacterium sp. NPDC097977. Lineage (NCBI taxonomy): Bacteria > Bacillati > Actinomycetota > Actinomycetes > Micrococcales > Microbacteriaceae > Microbacterium > Microbacterium sp. NPDC097977. Next base: position 11,651 of record NZ_JBEOUR010000084.1, on the reverse strand, counting down.
CCTCCGTCCGCGTGGTGGGGGCGGACGTCGAGATCGTCTCCGAGGGAGACCGTCAGATCGATCTGCTGCGCGCCGGTGCGGCCGCGATCTGGGCGTCCGGCACTCCCGTGTTCGTGCTGCGGGTGCCGGAGCGTCTGTACGACGATCCGTTCCACCGACCCTGACCCCCGGTCGCTCGGCCCGGCTCCGACCGGGAGTCCCTCGCTCCACGTACAGTAGAGACGTGAGCGATGAGACGACCGATGCGCCGACGGACGGCCTGTGGAGTCGCCTGCGCCTGATCGAAGGACAGCCGCTCGCTGCCAGGGCCGACGCGTACTCCGGGCTGCACGATGAGCTCTCCCGGCGACTCGAGAGCGGTGCGCGACTCGATCAGCGCGACGCGCCGGGCGCCCGATGACCCGACTCGACGCCGCCCTCGCCCTGCGAGGACTCGCTCGTTCGCGCACCCATGCCGCGTCGTTGATCGCCGACGGCCTGGTGAGCGTCGACGGACGCCCCGTCATCAAGGCGTCGACGGCCGTGTCGGATGCTGCCGAGATATCCGTCGCCGGCGCCGACCACTACGTCGGGAGGGCCGCCCACAAGCTGATCGCTGCGCTCGACGGATTCGGGATCCCGGTCGACGGACGTCTGGCCCTCGACATGGGGGCGTCCACGGGCGGTTTCACTCAGGTACTCAGGGAACGCGGGGCGCGACGAGTGCTCTCGGTCGACGTCGGGCACGACCAGATGGCGCCGTCGATCGCCGCCGACCCCGGCGTCGTCGTGGTGGAGGGCTACAACGTCCGTCATATGACGACGGACAACCTCCGCAGCGTCACCGGAGAAGAGGGCACGCTCGACCTCATCGTCGGCGACCTCTCGTTCATCTCGCTCGAACTCGTCCTCCCGGCGGTCGCCGGTGTCGCCGCGCCCACCACCGACATCGTCCTGCTCGTCAAGCCGCAGTTCGAGGTCGGACGCACGGCCGTGCGCGGCGGCCTCGTCACCGACCCCGCGACCCGGGCGGACGCCGTCGCCCGCACCGCCTGGAGCGCGTGGGACACGGGACTCGGGATGCTCGGCATCCTCCCCTCTCCGATCCTCGGCACGCACGGCAACACGGAGTACCTGCTGCATCTCGCTCCGGGGCGTGGCAGCGATCCGTCAGAATGGTCGGACCGCATCAACACATTGGCAGGGAGACGATGAACGAACGCAACATCCTGATCGTCGCCCACGCGGGACGCGAGGACACCGTCGCGGCAGCCCGGCGGGTCGTCGACTCGCTGCGCGATGCCGGGATCCGCCCGGTGCTCGCCGCCGACGACAGCCTGGATCTGCGCGCCGTCGACTCCCATTTCGCCGACATCGACGTGCTCGGCGACACCGTCCAGCAGGAGGACCTCGAGCTCGCGGTGGTCCTCGGCGGTGACGGGACGATCCTGCGTGCGGCAGAGCTCGTGCGAGGGTGCACGGCACCGGTGCTCGGCATCAACATGGGCCACGTGGGGTTCCTCGCAGAGATCGACCGCGACGACATGGACGCCGCGATGCGCAAGGTGATCGACCGCGACTACGGCGTCGAAGAGCGGCTGGCGCTGTCGGTGCGGGTGAAGGATGCCGACGGCCTGGTCGTCTACGAGACGTTCGCGCTCAACGAGGCGACCGTCGAGAAGGCGAGCCGCGAGCGCATGATCGAGGTCGTGCTCGAGATCGACGGACTGCCGCTGTCGAGCTTCGGATGCGACGGCATGGTCGTCTCGACCCCGACCGGGTCGACCGCGTACAACTTCTCGGCCGGCGGCCCCGTGATCTGGCCGAGCGTCGAGGCCATCGCGGTCGTGCCGCTGTCAGCCCACGCGCTGTTCGCCAAGCCGCTCGTCGTCAGCCCTGACGCGGCCGTCGCCATCGAGATGCTCGAGGGGACCTCGGGGTCGGGAATCCTCTGGTGCGACGGGCGTCGTTCCCACGATCTCCCTCCGGGGGCGCGCGTCGTGGTGCGTCGCTCCTCGCGGCCGGTGCGTCTGGCTCGCCTGCATCCCACCGAGTTCACCAACAGGCTCGTGCGCAAGTTCCAGCTGCCCGTCGCCGGATGGCGCGGTCAGGGGGTCGTGTCGTGATCGAGGAGATGCGGATGCAGGGGCTCGGCGTGATCGCCGATGCCGTTCTGCCGCTCGGCGCCGGGTTCACGGCGATCACCGGCGAGACCGGCGCGGGCAAGACCATGGTCGTGACCGGTCTCGGCCTGCTGCTCGGGCAGCGTGCGGACTCGGGCGCCGTCCGAGCGGGTGCCGGGCAGGCATCCGTCGCCGGTGTGTGGATCGTGCCGTCGACCGGCGATGTCGCCGACATCGTGGCGGACGCCGGGGGAGAGCTCGAACCGGCCGGCGACGGCGCCGCTGAGCTGTACGTCTCCCGCACGCTGAGCGCCGAGGGGCGCAGCCGGGCGAGCGTCGGCGGACGCGCCGCCCCCGCCGGGGTGCTGTCGGCTCTGGCCGAGGAGCTCGTGGTCGTGCACGGTCAGTCGGAGCAGCTGCGGCTGCGTTCGGCATCCGCTCAGCGCGACGCCCTCGACCGTTTCGGAGGTGCGGACATCGCGGTGCCGCTGCAGGCCTACGCGGAGGCGTTCGAGCGCTGGCGCGCGCTGGATGCCGAGATCGTCGACATCACCGAGAACCGCGATCGTCGGGCCGAAGAGGCGAGCCGCCTGAGGGAGGCTCTGGCGCTCATCGAGGCCGCGGCACCCGAACCCGGCGAAGACGTCGAGCTGTCCGCTCGGGCCGAGCGGCTGGCGAACGCCGAGGAGCTGCGCCTCGCCGCATCGCTCGCCCACAGTGCGCTGTCGAGCGAAGAGGGCGAGCCGGATGCCTCCGCGCTCGTCGCCGAGGCCCGTCGCGCCCTCGAGCGCGTCTCGGATGCCTCGCTCACCGACATCTCCGCCGCGTTGGCCGACATCGGCTATCGCATCGCGGACGTCGCGGGGCAGCTGTCGGCGTACCTCGCCGACCTCGACGAGTCCGGTCCGCACGAGCTCGCCGCGGTCGAAGAGCGCCGGGCGGCGCTGGGCACTCTCATCCGCGCGCACGGCTCGCTCGACGATGCGCTCGAGCTCTGGCGCACCGGATCGGCGCGACTGGCCGAACTCGACGACGACGGCGAGCGCGTCGACCGACTCGAGGCCGAGCGCGATGCGGCACGCGCCGACCTCGATGCTCGCGCCGAGACGCTGACGGCCGCCCGCACGGCCGCCGCCGCACGCCTCGGCGTCGCGGTGAGCGAGGAGCTGCACGCGCTCGCGATGCCCGATGCGACGTTGCAGGTCTCCGTCACCCCCGGCGCAGAGAGCACGCACGGTCGCGATGACGTGGCCATCCTGCTGGCTCCGCACCCCGGCGCCGAGCCCCGCTCGGTGGCCAAGGGGGCGTCGGGCGGAGAGCTGTCGCGCGTCATGCTCGCGATCGAGGTCGTCATCGCGGCGACCGACCCCGTGCCCACGTTCGTCTTCGACGAGGTGGACGCCGGTATCGGAGGCGCTGCGGCGATCGAGGTCGGGCGACGACTCGCCCGGCTCGCACAGAAGTCTCAGGTCATCGCCGTCACCCATCTCGCGCAGGTCGCCGCCTTCGCGACGAACCATCTGTCGGTGGTCAAGTCGCACGACGGGGCGGTCACCGCGTCGAGTGTGCGGCGATTGGACGGACCGGAGCGCGAGGCCGAGATGGCTCGACTGCTGTCGGGACTCACCGATTCGGATGCCGCGATCACCCATGCCCGGGAACTTCTCACCCTCGGGTCCTCCACCGACTGATAGGATCGAAGCCCGTGATGAACTCTTCTTCTGCGGGGCCCAAGAACGACACGACCAAGCACATCTTTGTGACGGGTGGTGTCGTTTCGTCTTTGGGCAAGGGGCTCACCGCCGCCAGCCTGGGCAACCTCCTGACCGCCCGCGGACTCCGCGTCGTGATGCAGAAGCTCGACCCGTACCTGAACGTCGATCCCGGCACCATGAACCCCTTCCAGCACGGTGAGGTGTTCGTCACGGACGACGGCGCAGAGACCGACCTCGACATCGGACACTACGAGCGTTTCCTCGACATCAACCTGTCGCAGGCGGCCAACGTCACCACCGGTCAGATCTACTCGCAGGTCATCGCGCGCGAGCGCCGCGGCGAGTACCTCGGCGACACCGTGCAGGTCATCCCGCACATCACCGACGAGATCAAGCGCCGCATGCGTCTGCAGGCGACCGAGGACCCTCGTCCCGACGTCATCATCACCGAGGTCGGCGGCACGGTCGGCGACATCGAGTCGCAGCCCTTCCTCGAGGCCGCTCGCCAGCTGCGCCACGAGCTCGGTCGCGACAGCGTGTTCTTCGTGCACGTGTCGCTCGTGCCCTTCATGGGCGCGTCCGGAGAGCAGAAGACGAAGCCGACCCAGCACTCGGTCGCGGCCCTCCGCCAGGTCGGCATCCAGCCCGATGCACTGGTGCTGCGCAGCGACCGGCCGGTGAGCGAGAGCAATCGGAACAAGATCGCCCTGATGTGCGACGTCGACGCCGAAGGCGTCATCAACACCGTCGACCTGCCGAGCATCTACGACATTCCGTCGACGCTCAACGACCAGGGACTCGACTCCTACATCGTCCGTCGCCTCGGTCTCGACCAGAAGGCCGCGGACGAGGTCGACTGGTCGCGCTGGAGCAAGGTGCTGCATGCGGTCCACAACCCCAAGCACGAGGTGACGATCGGGCTGGTCGGCAAGTACATCGACCTTCCCGACGCGTACCTCTCGGTGACCGAGGCGCTCAAGGCCGGCGGCTTCGCGCAGGAGACCAAGGTCAACATCCGCTGGATCCCCTCCGACCGCTGCGAGACGCCCGAGGGCGCGCGCGAGCAGCTCGCCGCGCTCGACGGCATCTGCGTCCCCGGCGGATTCGGCATCCGCGGCATCGAGGGCAAGCTGGGTGCGCTGAAGTTCGCCCGCGAGCAGGGGATCCCCACGCTCGGGCTCTGCCTCGGTCTGCAGTGCATGGTCATCGAGTACGCGCGGGACGTCGCCGGCATCGTCGACGCATCCTCGAGCGAGTTCGACCCCGACACCACGGAGCCCGTGATCGCCACGATGGCAGAGCAGGTCGAGATCCTCGACGGCGGTGACCTGGGCGGCACGATGCGCCTCGGCCTCTACCGGGCGGCTCTCGCCGAGGGATCCCTGGCTCGGGAGGTGTACGGCGCTCCGGAGGCCTCCGAGCGTCACCGCCACCGCTACGAGGTCAACAACGCCTACCGCGACCGTCTCTCCGACGCGGGCCTGGTGTTCTCCGGTCTCAACCCGGAGCTCGACCTCGTCGAATACGTCGAGCTCCCGCGCGACGTGCACCCGTACTACATCGCCACGCAGGCGCACCCCGAGCTCCGCTCGCGTCCCACCGACCCGCACCCGCTGTTCCGCGGGCTGGTGGGCGCGGCGATCGACCGGCACCGCTCGAGCGAGCTGTTCGACGTCGAAGCCGATGCCTGAGTCGGCGAAGCCGATGCCTGAGTCGGCGGGGCCGACGCCTGAGTCGCACGAGTTGCGCGACGAGCCCTTCCAGCCGGAGGTGCTCACCAGCGAGCTCGCGTTCGAAGGCGTCGTCTGGGACGTGCGCGATGACCGGGTGCGCTACGGCGACGGGGAGATCCGTCGCCAGTACGTGGCGCACACGGGGGCGGTGGCCATTCTCGCTCTCGACGACGACGGACGAGTGCTGCTCATCCAGCAGTACCGGCATCCGATCCGCCATCGGGACTGGGAGCTGCCGGCCGGCCTGCTCGACGTGCCGGGCGAGGATCCGCTCGAGGCCGCCAGACGGGAGCTCGCCGAGGAGGCCGATCTCGTCGCGGCGCACTGGGAGCCGCTGGTCTCGTCATGGACCACGCCCGGCGGCAACGACGAGGTCATCCACCTCTTCCTCGCCACGGGGATCTCCGCCGCGCCCACCGCGCACGATCGTGAGGACGAAGAGGCCGACATCCGCGTCGAGTGGATTCCGCTCGACGACGCCGTCTCCGCCGTGCTCGACGGGCGCATGCGCAACGGCATCCTGACGATCGGCGTCCTCGCCGCCGCGCAGAGGCTGCGCGACCGGAGCTGAGCGTGCAGCTCGATCGAGCGTTGGACGCCTACCTGCGCCATGTCACGATCGAGCGCGGGCTCAGCGAGCACTCGATCGCGGCATACCGCCGGGACCTCACGGCGTACGTCGAGTGGTTGGACGCCGAGGGGATCGCCGACACCTCGGCGATCACGGCCGCGGTGGTCGGACGCTTCATCGCCGACCGATCGAGTGCCGATCCGGCGCCCGCCGCCTCGAGTCTCGCGCGTCTGCAGTCCTCGGTGCGCGGGTGGCATCGCTTCCTCACCAGGGAGGGCATCGACATCGACGATCCGAGCGGCCGCCTGCGTCCTCCGAAAGCGCCGCAGCGGCTGCCGAAGGCCCTGACCATCGATCAGGTCGAGCGACTGCTCGCCGCGCCGTCGGCGGAGGACCCGCTCGGCATCCGCGATCGGGCCCTGCTCGAGCTGCTCTACGCGACCGGTGCGCGGGTCTCCGAAGCCGTCGGCCTCGACGTCGACGACCTCGCGCACGGCGACGTCCTGCGCCTGCGCGGCAAGGGGTCGAAGGAGCGCATCGTGCCCGTCGGATCCTTCGCCCGGGCCGCCGTCGACGCGTATCTCACCAGGGTGCGTCCGGGACTCGCCGCCAAGGGGCGTGCCTCCGCTCGTCTGTTCCTCGGGGCGCGCGGTGCACCGCTGTCCCGTCAGAGCGCCTGGCTCGTCATCCGCGCCGCCGCCGAGAGCGCGCACATCACGGCCGAGGTCTCTCCGCACACGCTGCGGCACTCGTTCGCGACCCATCTGCTGCAGGGCGGAGCCGACGTCCGCGTGGTGCAGGAGCTTCTCGGGCATGCCTCGGTCGCGACGACCCAGATCTACACCCATGTGTCGGTCGACACCCTGCGGGACATCTACGCGACGTCACATCCGCGCGCGCGCTGATCATAGCGGTACGCCGCCCCGGTCGACGACCAGTTTTTGTCATCCTTTTGGGGGACGCGAAGAATTCCCCTTTCTCCCTAGGCTTGCGGGAGACCTCGGATCACTCGGGTCGATCGACGAAGGAGTACGACATGCGTTCCACCGGACCTCTTGCGGCCCTCGCCGCCACCGCCCTGGCTGCGACGCTGGTGGGGTGTTCTCCGGCATCCGATGAGGGTCTCAGCTACGAGGACTCCCCGCTGAGCACCTACCTCGCCTCCGCATACGGCGGCGACATGTCGCAGGAGGAGCAGCAGAAGCAGTACGAGGAACGGCAGCGTGAGCAAGAGGAGCTGATGGCCGAGTGCATGGCCAAGGAGGGGTTCGAGTACACGCCGAACACCGCCAACGGCGGCATGGTCTTCTCCGGTGACGACATCGTCTGGGAGCCCGAGAAGAAGGACTGGGTCGAGAAGTACGGCTACGGGATCGTCAACAGCCCGTACAGCGAGGAGATGGGCGAGCAGACCGGGGAGGAGTACGTCGACCCCAACCAGGAGTACATCGAGTCGCTCTCGGAGTCCGAGCAGACCGCGTTCTACGAGACCGCCTACGGTGCCGGCCCCACCGAGGAGGAGATGTCCGAGGACGGCAGCTACGAGTACAGCTGGGAGTCCGCGGGATGCCAGGGCTGGGCGCAGCACGAGCTCGAGGGCGACGACCCATGGCAGTCGGACGAATTCGCCGACCTCCGCGACAAGATGAACGAGCTCTACACGTCGACGCAGGACTCCCCGGAGCTCAAGGAGCTCAACGCGGCATGGGCCTCGTGCATGGACGACGCGGGTGAGCCCGGGTTCTCCGCGCAGCTCGAGGCGCAGCAGTCGATCTCGGACGAGCAGTCCGCTCTCTACGACGCCGCCTACGGCGACGGCTCGACCCCGGTCGACACCGAGTCGCCCGACTTCGTCGACCCCAACGAGAGCCCGGAGATGGCGGCGCTCGGCGAGCGCGAGATCAAGCTCGCCCTCGCGGACCTCGAATGCCGCACCAAGACCTCGTACGCCGATGAGTCGCTGAAGATCCAGTTCGCGCTGGAGGAGAAGTTCATCGCGGACAACAAGGCCGACCTCGAGGCCTTCAAGGCCGCCGCCGAGCAGAACAGCTGAAATGACGCGCGACGAGACACCCACGACACCACTCACGGAAGACCCGTCGATCACCGGCGGACGCGCCCCCGAACAGGGGGTGGGGGTCGACGAACTGATCCCGACCGACGATGACCCCGTCCTCGACGAGACGGAGGATCGCGTCGACACATCCCGCGTCAGCGGTTGGCGGCGCATCCTCCGTGGCAATCGCACCCTCTGGATCGTCGCGCTCTGCGCGGTGCTGAGCCTGGTCGTCGGGCTGCTGGTCGGACGTTTCCTGATCTCGCCCGCCGAGGCGGGCGAGACGCCGGACCCTGGGTTGGTGACCGTACCCGTCGAGTTCGGTCCCCTCAGCAACGACGTGACCCTGCGGGCCGATGTCGGATACGCGGATGCGGTCGATGTGACGATCGACACCACCGGGGGAGGCAGCGTCGTGACCGGTGCCGTGCCCGAGGTCGGGGCGACGCTCGATCCGCTCTCGATCGCGCTGGAGATCGAGGGCCGTCCGGTCATCGTCCTGCCGGGTGAGCTCCCCGCCTACCGCACGCTGCGCATCGGCGTCTCGGGTCCCGACGTGCTGCAGCTCAAGCAGTCCCTGGTGAGCATCGGGATCGATGCCGGCGATGTCACGTCGAACCTGTTCGACCAGGCCACCGCGAATGCCGTGGGGCAGCTCTACGCGCAGGCGGGCTACCCCGCTCCGTCGCCCGAGGAGGGCGCGGAGGAGACGGTGCGCTCCGCCGAGGAGGGGGTGCGCGCCGCCGAGGACGGCGTGCAGCAGGCGCAGCAGGCGCTGAATCTCGCAGGTGCCGGCCCGAGCAAGCTCGAGAGCTGGCAGGCCGACGTCAACGTCGCCGCCGCTGAGCAGGCGCTGGCCGCGGCGAAAGCCGGGGCCGAGGGCACCAGTGTCCAGGAGGCGGAATGGGCCCTGCAGACGGCGCGCCTCGAGCGCGATCAGCTGTGGGCGGCGAAGAACACCGGGGCGGAGAGCGCCGCGCTGGAATCGGCCCGCGCTCAGGTCGACTCGGCCGCGCAGACGCTCGAGACCGCGCGCCAGAGCGTCCTTCCGTTCCTGCCGTCGAGCGAGGTGCTGTTCCTCACCGAGCTGCCCCGCCGCGTCGATGCGGTGAACGTCTCTCGGGGCACCTCGATCTCGGGGGCGGTCATGACCGTGTCGGGAGCGACGGTGCGCCTCACCGGCGCCGCAGCCGAGGCGGACGCTCGTCTGCTCAAGGCGGGCGGCGAAGGCACGTTCGAACTCCCCGACGGCACCGAGCACCGGGCCGTCATCGTCGAACTCAACCCCGGCAAGGACAACAAGGCGCGATGGGAGGTGCTCTTCGAGCCCGACCCGCTCACGCCCGAGCAGATCACGCAGCTGCAGGGAGCGAACGTCCGGGTGCGCATCGCGGTCGGTGCCACCGAGGGCGACGTGCTGTCGGTGCCGTTGGCGGCGCTCACCGCCGGCCCCGGCGGAGAATCACGCATCGAGGTGGCGGAGTCGGATCCGCGCAAGGGAGACGACACCGAGACGCGGATCGTCGTGGTGGAGACCGGTCTCGCGGCGAAGGGGGCGGTGGAGGTCACGCCGGTGGACGGCGAACTCGACGAGGGCGACCTCGTGGTGGTCGGAAAGTGACCGACGCGGGCGCCACCACCGAGCTCGATCCCGAGGCCGGGGGAGCGACCGTCGTCGCACCACCGCTCGTCGAGCTCCGTGATGTGACGCGGTCCTTTCCCGGCCCGCCCGAGGTGCAGGCGCTGAAGGCGGCGACGCTGTCGATCGAGTCCGGTGACTACCTCTCGATCGTGGGGCCGAGCGGTTCCGGCAAGTCGACGATGCTCAACCTGCTCGGACTCCTCGACCGTCCGAGCGTCGGAGAGTACCGCCTCGCGGGTTCGCTCACGGGGGACCTCACCGAGGATGAGCGCGCGGCCGTGCGTGCCCGGTTCATCGGGTTCGTGTTCCAGTCGTTCCACCTGCTCCCGCGGCGCACCGTCCTCGACAACGTGCTGCTGCCGATGCTGTACAGCGGCGTGCCACGACGCGAGCGCGAGGCCAGGGCGCGCGAGGCGCTGTGCCGGGTCGGACTCTCGCACCGTGTCGACTTCTTCCCCAACTCCCTCTCCGGCGGTGAGCGGCAGCGTGTGGCCGTCGCCCGCGCGGTCGTGAGCGGCCCCAGGCTGCTGCTCGCCGACGAGCCCACGGGAAACCTCGACCACCGGACATCCGGCGAGGTCATGGCGCTCTTCGAAGAGCTCAACGCCGACGGGCTCACGCTGATCGTCATCACCCATGATCAGGATGTCGCTCGGCGCGCCCGCCGCCGCATCCAGATCTCCGACGGCCGATTGACGGAGCTGTGATGCGCGCGCTGCGGTGGCGTCGCGGACAGCGGGGTCAGGCGGACGCCTCCACCGAGCAGGAGGGCGGTGGGGCCGCGGTGACGGGCGACCCGACGGCTGCGCCTCTCGTCCCGGCGATCACGCACGCGGACCGCTTCACCTTCCAGGATCTCGTCGCCGAGGCGACCGCGGACATCGGATCGCGCCCTGCGCGCCTCGTGATGACGATCATGGGCACGGTGCTCGGGATCGCCTCGCTCGTCGCCACTCTCGGATTCGCGCAGACGGCGGCCGGCCAGATCGCCAGCCAGTTCGACGGAGCGGCGGCCACGAGGGTCGTGGTGACCGCGGCGACCGCGCAGTCCGGAGCGAAGAACACCACGGTCGCCGCCGGGCGGCTGCCCTGGGACGCTCCGGATCGCGTGGCGCTGCTCGCAGGAGTCGAGAGCGCGGCTCTGCTGGGCGAGGTCGAACTCGCCGAGGGCGAGACGGTGACGGCTGTGCCGGTGAACGACCCGTCGGCGCCGGCGGTCTCGTCGCCGCGGCTCTTCTCCGCCTCTCCGGAGCTCGTCGACGCCGAGGAGGGCGAGGTCGTCGCCGGGCGGTTCTTCGACCAGGGGCACGACACCCGCGCCGATCGGGTCGCGGTGCTCGGCGCACGCGCGGCCGAGCGCATGGGCATCAACCGGGTCGACTCGCAGCCCTCCGTCTTCGTCGCCGGCATCGCATATGCCGTGGTCGGCATAGTCGACGGCATGGAAAGACGCAGCGAGCTCTCGGACGCGGTGATCATCCCGATCGGATCGGCCAGGGCGGACTTCGGTCTGCTCGCGCCGTCCGATCTCGACATTCGCATCGTCGTCGGCGCAGGTCCTCAGGTCGCCGAGCAGTCCGTCCTCGCACTGCAGCCCGACGACCCGGACAGCCTGGAGGCGAATGCGCCCTCGGGCTCGTCCGACCTGAGCCAGAGCGTGCAGTCCGACGTGAACGTCGTGTTCCTGATCCTCGGTGTGATCGCCCTCCTGGCGGGGGGTCTCGGGATCGCGAACGTCACCCTGCTCTCGGTCATGGAGCGCATCGGCGAGATCGGCCTGCGTCGAGCGCTCGGAGCGACCCGTCGGCAGATCGGCTCGCAGTTCATGGTGG
>NZ_JBEOUR010000083.1:0-12826 GCF_040302605.1 Microbacterium sp. NPDC097977 | reverse complement strand
GGGCAGCATGGCGTTGCGGGCCGCGTAGCGGTACATGATCCGCCGCTCGGTCAGGCCCTTCGCGCGCGCCATCGTGATGTAGTCCTCGGCGGCGGTGCCGATCATGGTGTTGCGCATGCCCAGCATCCATCCGCCGATCGAGACCGCCACGATCGTGCCGGCGGGGAGGACGAGGTGCAGCAGCAGGTCGCCGATGAACTCCCCGCTGAACGAGGGGACGGTGCCCAGCGTGAACGCCTGGCCGATCGGGAACCACTTGAGGGTCACGGCGAACAGGTACAGCGCGATCATCGCGATGAAGAAGTAGGGGAACGACCCGGTGAACACCAGCAGCGGCGGGAAGATGGTGTCCAGCGCACCGCCGCGCCGCCAGGCCGCCCAGATGCCCAGCAGGTTGCCGAGGACGAACGAGATCACCAGCGCCGTGCCGCCGAGAAGGATCGTGTACCCGAGCTGCGCGCCGATCACCTGCACGACGGGCGTCGGGAACTGCGAGATCGAGAGGCCGAGGTTGCCGGTGAAGACATCGCCGATGTACTGGATGTACTGCTGCCACACCGGACGGTCGTCGAGACCGAAGAGGTGCCGGAACTGGGCGACCTGATCGTCGGTCAGGTTCTGCATCTGACCGAGCATGCGGCCGACGGGGTCGCCAGGCATCAGGCGCGGGAGCAGGAAGTTGATCGTGAGGGATGCCCAGAACGCGATCAGGTAGTAGCCGAGTCTGCGGAGAACGAAAGCCATCAGATGCCTCTCAACGTGGTCGCCGCTGGTCGCGGGCGGGGAACGGATGGAGAAGGGGTGTCGGTGGCGGCGCGGAGGCGCCGCCACCGGCAGCCCTCACTCGCGCGGGCGGATGTTCGCCAGCACCATCACGGTGCTCGAGACGCTGGCCGACAGCGTCGCGTACGGGTCGTCCTCGCTCGGCCAGCCCACGAAGTTGGTGCTGTTGTAGGCACCCCACTCCGGGCCGGGGAACAGCGGGATGGTGGGCGCGGACTCCGAGTAGACGGCCTGCAGCTCGTCCATGACGGCCGCCTGCTCCTCGTCGCTGGTGGCCGCGGCGAACTGATCGAGCAGCTGGTCCGCCTCTTCACTGCAGAAGCGCTGGAAGTTCTGGGTCGCCTCCTCGCCCACGGGCTTCACCGTGCGGCACGACATCGCGCTGCGGTAGTACTCGAACGGCGTGACGCCCGCGCCGCTCCAGGCGATGTTGCCCTGGAACGTACCGCCGAACAGCGCCTGGTTGATCTGCGACCAGTCCTGCACCTTCAGCGGCGCGCTGATGCCGAGCTCGGTCATGTTGTCGGAGATCACCTGGGCGACCGCGATCCAGTCGGTCGAGGCGGACCCGACGCCGATGCTGAACTCCAGCGGTGCTCCGTCGGGAGTGACGCGCATGCCGTCGGCCCCGCGCTCGTAGCCCGACGAGTCGAGCAGCGCGTTCGCGGCATCCACGTCGTAGGTGGTCCAGTCGCACTGCGAGACGAGTGCCTCGTCGCGCCACGTGTCGTACGCGTCGCTCAGTCCGGTGCAGTCGGAGGGGTGGGTGTAGCCGTTCATCCCCTTGGCGACGACGGCCTCGCGGTCGATGCCCATGCTGATCGCCTTGCGGAGGTTCACGTCGTCGTAGGGCCCCTGCGCGGTGTTGAGCGTCAGGGCGATGGTGGAGCCGACGGCCGGGAACCAGTAGCCGCGGTGCTCGGGATCGACATCCACGTAAGTCTTCTGGATGTCCTGGATGAAGCCGAGACCGAAATCGATGTCGCCGTTGATCGCGGCGATGTTCGCGGCGTCGTTTCCGCCGTACGCGATCACTCGGATGCCGGTGTAGTCGGCCTTGTCCTTCTGCCAGTAGTGCGGGTTGCGGAGCAGGTCGAAGGACTGCGCCGAGAAGTTGGCGACCTCGGTGAACGGGCCCGAGGCGACGGGGTCGGAGTTCTGGAACTTCGCAGGGTCGTCGACGTCCTTCCAGATGTGCTCCGGCACGATCAGCTGAACACCCAGCTCATACAGGCCGGGCGTGTAGGGACGGTTGAACGCGAAGGCGACCGTCGTGTCATCGGGCGTGGCGACCGACTCGACGTACTCGTAGGTCGATTCGCCGAGCACCTCGCGGGCGAGGTCGAAGGAGTACGCCACGTCCTCCGACGTCAGCTCCTCGCCGTCGGACCAGGTGAGGTCGTCGTTGAGCGTGAAGGTGAGCGTGAGTCCGTCGTCGCTCCACTCGTACCCCGAGGCGAGCCAGGGCACGATCTCGCCCTTGGGGAGGTTCGTCACCATCATCGACTCGTAGACGGCGTTCTTCGACATCGCGACCGCGGTCGGCGAGAAGGGGTTGAAGTTCTGCACGAACGACGCGTTGCCGATAGCGGCGACGCGGAGCATGTCGGACTTCGCACCGGACTGGGCCGGAGCGCAGCCCGACAGTGCCATGGCGGCCGCGCCGACCACGGCGGTGGCGCCAACTAACGCGCGCCAGAAACGGCGCGAACGAGAATCAGTCATGATTTCCTTTCATCTTTGAACAGGACTGTTCGGGTGTCGAGACGGATGCCCGCATCGTGCGGGAACCCTGCGGGTCAGATCGGGTCAGGTCGGAATCGAGACCGAATTCCGCGCGATGGGCGGGCAGCCCACCATCACGTGGGACGGCGGCTCGCCGTCGGCGGCGTTCATGAGGAGCTCCGCGCCCCGCTCCCCCATCTCGCGGAAGGGCAGGGCGACGGAAGAGAGGCCGGGTCGCAAGGATCCGGCGATGATCTCCTGGTTGTCGAAGCCGACGATCGAGATGTCTTCGGGGATGCGGAGACCGAGCTCCCTCGCGGCCTCGTACGCGCCCATCGCGATACGGTCGTTGGCGCAGAACAGTCCGTCGATGTCGCGATCGCGCAGCAGCTCGATCGCGACCCGGTAGCCGTCTTCGGCTTCGGGTCCGGACCGGACCATGAGCGCGGGGTCGATGGCGATCCCCGCATCGGCCATGGCGCGGCGGTAGCCGGCCTCGCGGCCTTCGGCGGCCACGAGATCGCCCGGCAGATTGATGAACGCCACCCGGCGACGCCCTGCCTCGAGCAGCATCGACGTCGCGGAGTACCCGCCGTTCTCTTCGTCGGGCAGGACCGTCGAATAGCGTCCGAGCGGATCGAAGCAGTGGACGAGCACGACAGGAACCCCGTCGAGGGAGGCAGGGAGGTCGATGGGCCGGTTCCAGGTGGTGGCGACGATGATGCCGCCGACGCGGTGCTCGAGCATCATCTCGATCGACCGGGCATCGGGACGCTCGATGTGCGCCGCACCGGCGATGATGAGCGACTTGCCGTGGCGCCAGAACCAGTCCTGCGCTCCGGCGATCAGATCGCCGCCGAAGGGCGTCGACACGATGTCGGTCACGAGACCGAACAGGTCGGTGCGCTGTCCGGCGAGCGCCCTGGCGCCGGCGTTCGGGCGGTACCCGAGTTCGGCGGCCCGCTCCCGCACACGGTCGCGAGTCTCGGCGGAGACCTGGTTCTCGTCGTTGAACGCGAAGGACACCGCCGAGCGGGAGAGACCGAGATCTCTGGCTACGTCACTCATGGTGACCGGTCGCTTCGTCATCATTGACTTTCTGTCGCGCGTTAGTACGGGGTGAGACACCAAACTAACGCGCGACAGAAGATGTGTCAAGCGTTCCATCCGCAGCTCGGCAATCCCGTCAGCCCAGGCGGCGTATCGACGATCGCGTGATGACCGGCATGGGGATCAGCACCGCCCCCAGGGGGATCTCGCCGAGCAGCATCTCGACGGCAGTGCGCCCCATCACGTCATAGGGGAGCCGCGCGGTCGTCAGGCCCGGTCGTTGGAAGCTCGCCAGCTCTTCGTCGTCGAAAGACGCGACGGAGATGTCGTCCGGCACCTTCAGCCCGCGCTCCGCGATCGCCTGGTACGTGCCGAACGCCACGCCGTCGTTGCCGGCCAGGATCGCCGTGAGATCGGGATGGGCATCGAGCATCTGCAGGGTGCGGGTGTAGCCGACATCGGGGTTCCAGTCCGGGACGTCGACGACGAACGGCTGAACGCCCGCCTCGGCGAAGGCGGCGTGGATGCCGTCGAACCGCGGCCCGATGGTGACCGAGTGCCGTGGCGACGAGACCGCGAGGGGATTGTTGCCGATCACACCGATGCGGCGGTGCCCGGCGTCGGTGAGCAGGTGCGCCATCGCGTGACCGGCGGTGCGCTCGTCCGGCAGCACCGAGGGGTGCCCGGTCGTCGACGTGCCGTTCACGATCACGACCGGCACGTCGCGCGGCGTCTGCGGAACCTCGATCATGCGCGCCCCGAGGAGCCCGATCAGGATGCCGTCGACGCGGCGGTCGATCATCGCCTGGATCTCGTCGGAGATCGTCGCGTCATCGCCCTCGGTCTCGGCGATGAGAATGGTGTAGCCGTGCTCCTTGGCCGCAGAGAGCAGTCCGCGGATCATCTCGGAGGCATAGCGGGTCACGGTGATCTGATCGGAGATGAAACCGAGCGTCCTCGTCTTTCCGAGTCGCAGGCTCTGAGCGGCGGGATTGGGCCGGTACCCGAGCTCCTCGGCGGCGGCGCGGACCCGTCGCGCCGCGTCGACGGAGAGGCGCGAGCCCGGTCGATCGTTCAGGATCATGCTGACCGCGGTCTTCGACATACCGGAGAGTGCGGCGACATCGGCGAGCGTCGGCCTGCGATCGACGTTGTTCGGCACCGGCATCCTCCTGTCGTGACATCTCCAGCTTAGGCAGTGGCGGCTCTGCCACGGAACCACTGGTGGTGAATTGATTCAGCAATTCGTTGCGGGTTCGAATCCAGGGTGCTAACCTCGGCGATGCTGAATCAATTCAGCACCTCCGCTCGCCTACTGCATCGCGCCTGCGGAGTCACGAAAACAGGAGAGAACATCGTGGTTGATCTCACTCGCAGGGCTCTGTTCGGTGCCATCGGATTGGGCATCGTCGGCACCGTGGTCTCGTGGCCTCGGCTCACCGGAGCCGACATCCCCGGGCGCGGAAAAGACGTCCTGACGGTCGCTCTCTTCGGCACTGCGCAGGATGCCGTGGCCCGCCAGGCGCTGGTCGACGGCTTCCAGCGCGCACACCCCGGGATCGAGGTGCGCATCGTCGCCATCCAGGGACAGGACTGGAGCGAGTACTTCGCGAAGATCCTCACGATGATCGCGGCGGGCACGCCTCCGGATGTCGTCACGGTGGCGACGGAGGGCGCGCAGCTCTTCGCCTCGCGCCTCGCGCATCCGCTCGACGACTTCGTGCGCCGCGACGCGTCGCAGATGCAGGAGTACTTCGACGACGTGAACCCGGCGCTCATCGAGGCGTTCATGTACCAGGGCAGCCTGTTCCAGATGCCCGACAACTTCAATGCGGCGAACGTCTTCTACAGCACCCAGGCGATGGAGCGCGCAGGCCTCGAGCGCCCCGCCGACAACTGGACGCTGGATGAGTTCTTCGCGACCGCCCGGGCGATGAAGAAGAGCGCGCCGGGGCAGTTCCTGCCGTACTTCTGGAACAACCGACTCTGGGGCGGCGTCGTGCCGTGGCTCTACGTCAACAACACCAGCTTCCTCCGCGAGGAGAAGGCCGGTGGAGGCGACTGGTTCTGGAACCGCTTCTATCCCGACCAGCCGGCCCGCAGCGGAGGATACGTGTGGCAGCAGGCGGATGCGCTGAACGAGAGCGTCGAGGAGAGCTTCTCCGTGCTGCAGAGCATGGTCTCGGAGGGTCTTGCGGCGAACCCCGCACAGGGCGGCGGGAACGAGCTGGTCTCCCTGTTCTCCACCGGCGCGGTCGGGATGACCCCCGCGGGCGGATTCTGGGTGAGCGGCCTCGAAGAGGCGGGCGTCGCGAACGATGCCTACGACGTGACGTACTTCCCCCGGATGGCGGGGCAGCGCCATCAGTTCGGCGCCGGCGGCTACGCGATCATGGAGACCTCGCCGCGCAAGGACGAGGCCTGGGAATGGCTCAAGTACTGCGTCTCGGTCGAGGGCATGAAGATCGCCCACCCGAAGCCCGACTCGTCACTCCCCCGCCGCTCGCTCAACGCCGAACTGTACGGCGCCGGGGTGGGGCCCGCCCACTGGGACGTCTTCTACGACACCCTCGACAAGTTCCCCGACACCGGCCCGATGCCGGCGCCTCCCCAGCAGGCCGCCGTCGAGTCGGCGCTGCTGAAGAACGTGGTGTCGACGATCACGAACGGCCCGTCCGGCGTCCGCCGCGGGCTGGAGACGATGCAGCGAGATCTCGAGATCGCGCTGGGAGGACGATGATGCCCGAGAGCAGCACGCGAACCCTGACCGTGCCGCCGGGAACGCGCGGCGAGACCGGCACCGTCGCCCGCTCGGGGCGGTCCATCATCTGGGTCTTCCTGGCCCCCACCGTGATCGGCCTCGGGCTGTTCAACCTCGTCCCGATCATCGGATCGTTCGTCCTGGCCTTCTTCCGGTGGGACATCATCTCGGATCCGGTGTTCGTCGGCGTCGACAACTTCGTCGACCTGGCGATGAACCCGACGGTGCGCGTGTCCTTCCTGAACACCATCGGCTTCGTGATCGTGGCGGTCATCCTGCAGCTGACGGTCGCGCTGGTGCTCGCCATCCTCGTGCAGTCGAAGATGCCGACATGGTTGCGCACCTTCTTCCGGTCGTCGCTGTTCTTCCCGCTGATCCTGTCGGCGGCATCCGTCTCCCTGATCATGGCGTACCTGTTCAATCAGGAGTTCGGGCTCGTGAACCAGACGCTCAACCTGATCGGCATCGCCGACGTCGGGTGGCTGACGACCGGCTTCGGAGCGAAGGTCGTGGTACTGCTGGTCTACGTGTGGCAGAACTTCGGCTTCACGTTCCTGCTCTTCATCGGGGGCCTCGCCGCGATCCCGAGCGAGGTCTACGAGGCATCCTCCCTCGACGGCGCCGCCGGATGGACGCAGTTCCGCATGATCACGCTGCCCCTGGTGAGCCCGACCCTGCTGGTCGCATCGGTCATGGCCATCATCAACGCGCTGCAGATCTTCGATCAGCCGTGGGTGCTCACGAGAGGCGGGCCCGGTGATGAGACCCGAACCGCAGTCATGGTGATCTACGAGTCCGCCTTCCGGGAGCTCGACTTCGGGGGCGCCTCCGCGATCGGAATCGTGCTGACCCTCCTCATCATGCTCGTCACGGCCATCCAGTTCCGGCTGAGCCGCCGATTCGTCTTCTACGGGTGAGGCCATCATGACCACCACAATCATCACGAAGCGCTCGTGGGCCCACAGCCTGGGCACGGGCGGCAAGTTCGCCATCCTCGGGGTGGCGGCCTTCCTCACTCTCGGACCCGTCGTCTGGACGCTCGTCACGGCACTGTCGCCCACAGACAGCGTCACGCAAGAGGTCACGGTGGGCTTCGGAGCGTTCGCCGACGTCTTCACCAAGATCCCGCTCTGGCTGTACGCCTGGAACAGCGCGCTCGTGGTGATGCTCGTCGCCGCCGGGCAGATGCTCTCTGCGGCGATGGCGGGCTACGTCTTCGCCAAGTTCGAGTTCCGCAGCAAGAAGATCCTCTTCGCCCTGATCCTCGCGACCATGATGGTTCCACTGCAGGTCACGATCGTGCCCGTGTTCATGCTGGTGCGGGGAATGGGGCTCGCCGACACCCTCCTGGCGCTCATCGTGCCCGCCCTGCCCACCGCATTCGGCACGTTCCTGATGCGGCAGTACTTCATGGGGATCCCGACGGAGCTGGGCGAGGCCGCGCAGCTCGACGGCGCGGGTCCCTGGCGCACGTTCTTCGGCGTGTACCTGCCGCTGGCGACGCCGGCCCTCGCGATCGTCGGCATCCTCGCCTTCAACTATCACTGGAACGAGTTCTTCCGACCGCTCATCATGACCATCAGCGATCAGAACTTCACGTTGCCGCTCGGGCTCGTGACTCTGCAGGGCAATCTCGGTACCGGAAGCATCTCGACGGTGCTCGCCGGAGTGATCCTCTCGATGATCCCTGCGCTGCTGGTGTTCTTCTTCGGGCAGAAGCCGCTGCGCGAAGGACTCACGGCGGGCGTCGGCAAGTGACGTACGCCCCCATCAAGTAGAAAGACGACCTCCCCGGTGACCCCCACTGACCTTCCCCCGGTCCGCACCACGAGCCCGCGAGCGCACTTCTCTCCGCGCAGCAACTGGATGAACGATCCCAACGGTCTCGTCTTCCACGACGGCCGCTACCACCTGTACTTCCAGTGCAACCCGCAGGGCGTCGCGCACGCGAACCTCAGCTGGGGCCATGCGACGAGCACCGACCTCGCGCGGTGGACAGAGCACGATCCGGCGATCCTCTGGGACGACGAGGCGCAGATCTTCTCAGGCTCCGTCGTGGTCGACCACGGCAACACCTCAGGATTCGGCACGGCTGAGCGACCGCCGCTGGTGGCTCTGTACACGGCTGCGGCACCGGGGCATCAGGCTCAGGCGCTCGCATACAGCACCGACGGCGGGTATGTCTGGACGAAGTACCGGGGCAACCCCGTGCTCGACCGCGGCACGAGCGACTTCCGCGACCCGAAGGTGTTCCGCTACGACGACGGCGGGGACGGATACTGGGTGATGGTCGCGGTCGAGGCGCAGGACCGCCAGGTGCTGTTCCATCGGTCCGACGACCTCAAGACCTGGACCTTCCTCTCGTCGTACGGTCCGGCCGGACCGGTCGGCGGCGTCTGGGAATGCCCGGACATGTTCCCGCTCGCCGTCGACGGCGATGAGGACGACGTGCGCTGGGTGCTGCTGATCAGCCTGAACCCCGGAGGCATCGCCGGGGGCTCCGGCACGCACTACGTCGTCGGCGACTTCGACGGCACGGTCTTCCACCCCAGCGCGCCCCACCCGGCTCCCGAGCCCGAGATGTTCGCGGACGGGAGCCAGTCCCGCGAAGAACTCGAAGCGTTCGGATGGATCGACTTCGGGCCGGACTGCTATGCCGGCGTCACGTTCGACGGTCTCGGTCGACACGACCGCACCCTGATCGCCTGGATGGACAACTGGGAGTACGCCGGTCGCATCCCCGCCGAGGACGCCGACGAGAATCGCAGCGCGATGACGCTTCCCCGCAGGCTTTCGCTCACCCGCGACCAGAACGGGATCGAGCGGCTGCGGCAGGAGCCGGCGGTCGAGGTCGACCCCGCCGAGAACGTCGAGCTGGGCCGCCTGACCGGCGGCGTCGTGCTCGCCGACGGACTGACCGGGGCCGCGCGGATCCGCTTCGCCGCGGCGTTCGGCGATGCGCAGAGCGTCGAGCTGCGCATCGAGTCGTCGTCACGCGATGAGATGGTCGTGATCCGTCAGGACCGTGCGAGCGGACGCCTCGAGCTCGATCGCCCCGGCGCGGGGATGCCCCCGGGTTTCGCCAGGACCCCGTCGATGCTCCTCGATCAGCCCGCCGCGATCGGATGGGATGTGTGGATCGATGCGCTCAACGAGCGGGTCTCCTCTGTCGAACTGTTCGCGCAGGACGGCGAGAGGGTGCTCACCGCACTGATCCCCGCCGCATCGCACCGCACCTACTCCGTCAATGCCGTCGGCGGAGCGCTGAGCGGGGCGCGAGCCGCCGTGGTGGACATCCGAGGCTGACCCACACGCGAACCGCCGACGGCTCGCGCATCCCGTCGAACTCGGGCGTCTCCCCCGTCGACACGCCTCCGCCTTCGTGACATCGCTGATGCTCTCGGGGCCGTTCCTCGGCGACGAGCGCGACCATCTCTGCACGCTCTACGGCATCCTGCCGATCTCCCGACGGGTGGTCGTCGTCGGCGTGCTCGTCATCGTCATCGGCACGATCACCGCCGTCCGCCTCTACTCGACCCGCGAACTCCGCTGACGCCGGCGTCGACCACGACACGACCGTCGACGATCGTCAACAGCACCGCGGCCTCGCCCAGGCTCTCGGGATCGACCGTCCGAGGATCGCGGTCGAGCACCGTGATGTCGGCGACGGCGCCCGCCCGCAGAACACCGCCGGTGCGACCGATGGTGCGATAGGGCTCCACGGTCAACCCACGCAGCGCATCCATCGCATCGAGCGCCTGGTCCGGGCCGATAGGCGGCGCGGTCGGGTCGTCGTGCGGGCGCCGCAGTTGTGCATCCGCGAGGATGCCCACGGCGTCGCTCGGCGCGACGGGCCAGTCAGAGCCGAGCGCGAGCGGAATCCCGGCGCTGACGAGATCGCGGGTACGGAATCCGCGGCCCGCGCGGGCATGGCCCAGACGTCGCGACCAGTTGTCGCTCTCATCCGCTCGGGTGAAGAGCGTGCAGTGGGTCGGCTGCATGCTCGCGGTCGCCTTCGACGACATGAAGACGGCGAGTGCGGCATCCGTCATCGTTTCGATGTGCTCGATACGGTGCGTCGCCGCGTGCTCCGTCAGACCGTCGATCGCGCGCACCACGAAGTCGATCCCGGCGTCACCGATCGCGTGCGTCGTGGTGGGGATGCCACGCCGGTCGAGCTCGGTGAGGGCGTTGCGGTACTGGTCGGGGTCGAGCCACAGCGAGGTGGTGGACTCTCCGAGACAGTCCGGTTCATGCAGCCAGGCCGTGCCATTGTCGATGGTGCCGTCGATCATGAGCTTGACCCCCTCGACCACCCAGTGCCGACCGTGAGCGCCCTGCAGTGCGGCCAGCCGGACCACCTCTTCGATCGGGGTCCCCGGTACGTACCAGGGCGACATGCGCAACCGGATCGGAAGGTCGCGCGTCTCTTCGATCGCCGTCAGCAGCGGGATCGCATCGGGCGCGAGGTCCTGCACCTGTCCGGAGGTGAATCCACCCCTGGCCATGTTCAGGAGCACCTCGTAGAGGGCGTCGACGCGGTGCTCGAAGCTCAGCGGGGGGAGCACTCTCTCCACGAGGTCGATGGCCTGAAGCTCCAGGAGGTAGCCCGTGGGGCGGCCCTGCTCGTCGGTCACGACGCGGGAGCCGTCGGTGAACTCCTCGCGACCGGTGACGCCGCCGAGCGCGAGTGCCGCATCGGACGCGAGCGCGGCATGGGCGTCGAAGAAGCGGATGCGGGCGGGCCGCTCGCCCGCCACGGAATTCAGGACCGCGTGGGAGACGGCCTCTTCGCCGAACACGTTCGGGTCGAGCCCCCAGCCGAGCAGCCAGTCCTCGGGGGACAGTCCGGCGACCTCGGCTCGGAGCGCCGACTCCACGTCGGCTAGTGTGCGGCATCGGCTGAGATCCGCACCACGGGTGAGCTCGATGCCGAAAACCGGATGGATGTGGCTGTCTACGAAACCCGGGAGGATCACCGCACCGGGAAGGTCGACCACCCGGGTCGTCTCGTCGATGCGGGCCTGCAGCGCGGTCCTGTTCCCGATCGCCACCACCTCTCCTGCGACGATGGCCACTCCCTCGGCCCCGTCGGAGGTTGCCGGGTCGGAGTCCATCGTGACCACCGTGCCCGCGAAGACCACCAGGTCCGCGATGCCGTCGCGCGTCATCGGGCTTCTCCGTTCTCGACGCGGGCCGTCTCCGGATCGGCACCGCCGATCCGCGCGAACACCTCGGGTCGGCGGGCGCGGAGTACGAGTGCGTAGGCGGCGCCGAGCAGCAGCACAACGGGGACGACGGCGAGGATGATCGCGTTGATCGCGGGACCCGCCGACGTCAGGTAGTCGATGGTGATCACCAGGACGACGAGCAGCACGGCCATCGCGACCAGCGAGACGATGGCAGCCGGCAGCACGTACCACCGGCGCGCCAGGTGCCTGTTGCGCATGATGAAGATCAGCACGGCGATCGAGGCGAGAAGCTGCAGCGTGATGATGCCGTAGACGCCGGGCGAGTTCACGAGGATGACGAGCTGCGTGAGCGGGTCGAGGCCGGCGGTGCCGAACGCGATGACGACGATGACGGCCACGACGCTCTGGATCACGCCGGCGATCCACGGCGCCCCCATGCGGTTGGTCCTGGTGAAGGCCGCCGGGAGGATCCCGTCGCGCGCCAACGCGAAGCTGTAGCGGTTGATCGCGTTGTGGAAGGCGAGCTGGCCGGCGAAGATGCTCGTCACGATGAGCACGAACATCACCGATACGCCCCAGTCCCCCACATACGCTCCCATGGCGGTGAAGAAGAAGGCCGCGGGGTCCTGAGCGATCACCCCTTGCACCTCGCCGTCACCGAAGGCCTGGATCACGAGCCACAGGGTGACCGTGTAGAACACCGCCAGGAATGCCACCGCGATGTACGTCGCGCGCGGGATCGAACGATCGGGGTCGCGGGTCTCACTGCGGTACAGGACGGTCGACTCGAACCCCATGAACGCGGCGAATCCGAATCCGAGGATGGCGAACATGCTCGGCGTGAAGATGTTCTCGGGCGCGAACGTCCCGAACTCGAGCTGCCCGGCGCGCTGGGTGAGGATCGACGAGGCGAGCACCACGAGCAGGATGGTCTCGAGGACCAGGAGCACTCCCAGCACCTTCGCCCCCACATCGACACCGGCGACGGCCAGCGCGAAGACGAGCACCGCGCCGATCACCGCGAGGAGCCACCACGGCACGTCGATGCCGAAGACGGTGGCGAACATGCCCTGCGCCATGACCCCGAACAGGCCCCAGAGGCCGATCTGCAGAAGGTTGTAGGAGATCCAGGCCAGGAAGCCGGCCGCGAGTCCGACCATGCGGCCGAGGCCGACCGCGATGTAGGTGTAGAAGCCGCCCATCGCGGTGAGGTTGCGCGCCATGAAGAGGAACCCGACGGCGAACACGGCGAGGACGATGCCCGCGACGGCGTAGACGATCGGAGCCGAGACGCCGCCGATCAGGACAGCCAGGG
>NZ_JBEOUR010000082.1:0-13059 GCF_040302605.1 Microbacterium sp. NPDC097977 | reverse complement strand
CCGTCCACATGGACGGGGCCCTCTTGCATGCGTGCGCGACTCGGCGCCCGCCGCGTCAGCCCGTGTAGGTCTCGACCGCGACGATCTCGACCGAGATCGAACGGCCGTTCGGGGCCTCGTACGACGACTTCTCGCCGACCTTGAGGCCCAGGATCGCCTGGCCGAGCGGGCTGGCCTCGCTGTAGACGTCGTGGTCGCTGCCCGCGGCGATCTCGCGGCTGCCGAGCAGGAAGACCTCCTCGCCTCCGGCGACGATCGCGGTGACGACGGTGCCGGGCTCGACGATGCCGCGGCTCGCGGGCGCCTCGCCGACCTTGGCGGTCTTCAGGAGGTTCTCTAGGGTGCGGATCCGCGCCTCCTGCTTGCCCTGCTCGTCCTTCGCGGCGTGGTACCCGCCGTTCTCCTTGAGGTCGCCCTCTTCGCGGGCCGCCTCGATGCGCTTCGCGATCTCCTCGCGCCCCGTGGTGGAGAGGTGCTCGAGCTCGGAGACGAGCCGGTCGTAGGCTTCCTGCGTGAGGAAGGGAACCTGAGCGTCAGTGGACATGACGGAGCTCCTTCGTTAGGTACCCGGCGATGGTCCGCGGGGGATATGCCAAGACGCCCTGGCACAGTGCCAGGGCGTCATCTGTCTGCGATGAGTCTAGGCGACCCAGCAGCTGTTCACCAAACCTGTGGTGGCCTCGGACACGGTGGGCACGCTGGCCGACAGCGCCTGCGAATGGCTGTCCCCGGCCGGGATCTCGACGACCTTCCAGCCGACGACGCCGAACTCCTCGTCGAGGGCTTCGACCGCGCACGCGACATCCTTGCCCTGCACCCCGGTGACCTGGAAGCGCACGGTCACGCTGTGCTCGTCGACGAGGTCGTAGCCGAGGTCGTCGGCATCGACGGCGTTCATCTGCGTCGTGACGATCGACCACCCGAACGCGGCGATGATCACGAGGGCGATCGTCAGGAAGACGATCCAGGGGCCGCGCCGTCGTCGGGTACGGCCATAGCGGGCGTCGAGCTGTTCTGCGGTCGTCACGGGGCGGGTCTTCCGGTCGTTAGGCTGGTAACACCAGGTTATGCGACCTGCGCAGGAAAGGCAGAACCCCATGCTCGCTCTGACCGAGACTCCGATGCCCACCCCCACGATGACGGTGGACCCGCAGCTGGTCACCCCGGGCTTCGTCGGCTTCGCCGCCGTGGTGATCATCCTGGTCGCCGTGATCCTGCTGATCCTCGACATGAACCGACGGATCCGCCGGGTGCGCTACCGCGAAGAGGTCAGGGAAGAGCTGGATGCCGAGGAGGCCGCCCTCGCCGCGGATCGGGCCACCGAGACCGATGCCGATCTGCCCATCGTCACCGAGGGCGACGACGACCCCGACAGGCGCTGACCGCTCGGGGCGGTTGCCCCGGCCTCGACGGTCCGATAGGACCGGTCTGAGACGACGGTGCTGTGCGCCGGTGCGATCCGATGCGCCGGCGATCAGGCGCCCAGGGACGGCGACAGCGGGCCGAGGACGATGAGCAGGCACGCCGCCCAGTGGCAGAGGAACGCGAGCACGGTGCACACGTGGAAGATCTCGTGGAAGCCGAAGTGGCCGGGCCAGGGGTTGGGCTTCTTGAGCGCATAGACGATCGCACCGCCCGTGTAGAGCAGTCCGCCGATGATGACCAGCACCATCATCGTCGCGTTCGCCGTGAACAGGTCGACCATGAACATCACCGCGGCCCAGCCCATGAGCAGGTAGAGCGCGACGTAGAGCCAGCGCGGCGCATTGATCCAGAACACGCGGAACAGGATGCCCACCACGGTGCCGCCCCACACGAGGGCGAGCAGCAGAGCGCCCTTCCCCGGAGGGAGCGCGAGCACGGCCAGGGGCGTGTACGTGCCGGCGATCAGCAGGAAGATGTTGGCGTGGTCGATGCGCTTGAGCGTGATCTTGACCTTGGGGCTCCAGTCGAAGCGGTGGTACAGCGCGGAGTTTCCGAACAGCAGCATCGACGTCACCATGAACACCGCCGCTGCCCACTTGGCGGCCCCGCCCTGAGCCACCGCGATCAGCACGATGCCCGCCACGATGGCGACGGGGAACGTGGCCGCGTGGATCCACCCTCGCCAGGTCGGTCTGATCTCGACCGCGGAGTCGTGCGCCGCCTCCTCGAGGAGCGGCAGCTGGGGGAGGTCGGGTGCCGAGTCGGGAGTGCTCACGGCCCCACTCTATTGCGGCGGGCATTCCGCGAACCGTACATATCCGGTGCTGCTGCTCTCTCACACGTGACCCGCACAGTCGGGCACGATAGCGTAGGGAGGTGATGTCACGCGACGGCCAGGGGCGAGGCCCGCTGTACCGGCTGTACACCAGCCGGCTGCGCCGCCATCTCGACCCGTCGTCCGTGCCGCACCACGTCGCCATGATGATCGACGGCAACCGGCGCTGGGCTCGTCAGCTCGGTTACGCGACGCCCGCGGAGGGGCACCGCGCAGGCGCGGCGAAGATGCGCGAGTTCCTCGCCTGGTGCGACGAGCTCGGCATCCGGGTGGTGTCGCTGTACCTGCTGTCGAGCGACAACCTGCGCAAGCGCGACTCCGCCGAGCTCGCCGATCTCATCGAGATCATCGCGGAACTCGCCGAAGCCGTGTCGGAGGAGCCGAACTGGCGTGTCAAGCACGTCGGTCGCTCCGACATCCTTCCTCCGGAGCTGGCCAGGGTGCTCGATGACGCCGAACAGCGCACGCGCGATCACACCGGCCTGCACGTGAACCTCGCCGTCGGCTACGGCGGGCGCAACGAGATCGTCGACGCCGTGCGCAGCATCGTGACGTCGCATCAGGCGTCCGGCGGCACGATCGAGGATCTCGCAGCCCACCTGACGCCCGAGATGATCGGCGAGCACCTCTACACCGGGGGTCAGCCCGACCCCGATCTGGTGATCCGCACGAGCGGCGAGCAGCGACTCAGCGATTTTCTGCTGTGGCAGAGCGCGCACAGCGAGTTCTACTTCGTCGAGGCGCTCGGGCCGGATCTGCGCCAGGTCGACTTCCTGCGGGCGATCCGCGACTTCGCCGACCGCGACCGACGTTTCGGCCGCTGAACCTCGCGGCGCCGTCGCTCGCGCGACGCACGGCCGGGGTCCTGCCCCTGCGACACGAACCGTTAATCAACGCGTAACGAATCCGCGGTGTGTCGGATCGGGCGAATGTCGGCACCTGGACGTAGCTTCAAGGCATCGGGCAAGGCGCCCGTCGGGTCGGCCTCAGGTCTACGACTCGTGACCCCCTGGTCGACTCGTTCGAACTACCGGGAATGCCCGGGTCGGGAGTGGGTCGTGACCTCACGTACAGCGCAGCAGTCCGCAAGCACCGCGCAGCAGTCCACCCGTAAGTCCACGTCACGGGCAGGGGGAGCCGATCCGGATCAGGATCTGCGCACCTACGTCCTCGACACGTCGGTCCTGCTGAGCGATCCGCAGGCGTTCTTCCGATTCGCCGAGCACTCGGTCGTACTCCCCGTCGTGGTCATCACGGAGCTCGAGGGCAAGCGTCACGACCCGGAGATCGGCTACTTCGCTCGACAGGCGCTTCGCCACCTCGACGATCTGCGGGTCGAGCACGGACGTCTGGACTTCCCGGTCGAGGTCGGCGAAGGAGGCACGCTCCGCGTCGAGTTGGCGAACACCGATTCCTCGGTGCTGCCCGCCGGCATCCGCCTGAGCGACAACGACACGCGGATCCTGTCCGTGGCCATGCACCTCGCCCAGGACGGGCAGGATGTCACGATCGTCTCGAAGGATCTCCCGATGCGCGTCAAGGCGGCCTCGCTCGGCCTGCGGGCCGAGGAGTACCTCGCCGAGCAGGCGGTGGACTCGGGCTGGACGGGCATCACGACCCTCGATCTCTCCGGCGACGAGATCAGCGACCTCTACGAGAGCGAGGTCGGGATCAGCGAGGACGCCCGGGGTCTGCCGGTCAACACCGGGCTCATCATCCACTCCGAGCGTGGATCCGCCCTCGGCAGGGTCACGGGCGACGGCGAGTACCGCCTCGTGCGGGGCGACCGCGACGTGTTCGGGATGCACGGCCGTTCCGCCGAGCAGCGCATCGCGATCGACCTCCTGACAGATCCCGATGTGGGCATCGTCTCGCTGGGCGGTCGCGCGGGAACGGGCAAGTCGGCGCTCGCCCTCTGCGCCGGACTCGAGGCGGTTCTCGAGCGGCAGCAGCAGAAGAAGATCATCGTCTTCCGTCCGCTGTTCGCGGTGGGCGGTCAGGAGCTCGGCTACCTGCCCGGCGACCAGGGCGAGAAGATGGGACCGTGGGGCCAGGCCGTGTTCGACACTCTCGGATCGGTCGTCTCCGGCAACGTGGTCGAAGAGGTCGTCGAGCGCGGTCTTCTCGAGGTTCTGCCGCTCACGCACATCCGCGGACGCTCCCTGCACGACGCGTTCGTGATCGTCGATGAGGCCCAGTCGCTCGAGCGCAATGTGCTGCTGACGGTGCTCAGCCGCATGGGGCAGAACTCGCGGGTCATCCTCACCCACGACGTGGGGCAGCGGGACAACCTCCGGGTCGGTCGTCACGACGGCATCGCGAGTGTGATCGAGACGCTCAAGGGTCATGACCTGTTCGCCCACGTCACGCTGATGCGCTCGGAGCGGTCGGCGATCGCGGCGCTGGTCACGGAACTGCTGGAGGGCAGCGAGCTCAGCTGACCCCCGGGACCCGGGGGCCCGGGCCCGTGGTCCGGCCCGGGGGTTCGGGCCCGGGGTCCGGCCCCGGGGGCCTGGGCCCGGTCTTGTGCCATTTTGGGGGCCGACACGCCAGATCTCGGACGTTCCGGTGCGATCGGAACGAGAGGTGGCGTGTCGGCCCCCGCAATGTGTCATGCGTGGTCGTGCTCGCGGGTGACGGCGCCGAGGATCGCAGCCTGCACGGTCGGCCAGGAATGGATGACCTGGGCATAGCTGAACCGCAGCGTCTCGTATCCGGCAGCGGATGCGGCGGCGTCCCGCATCAGGTCGTGGTGTCTCCTCG
Organism: Microbacterium sp. NPDC097977; assembly: GCF_040302605.1. Lineage (NCBI taxonomy): Bacteria > Bacillati > Actinomycetota > Actinomycetes > Micrococcales > Microbacteriaceae > Microbacterium > Microbacterium sp. NPDC097977. Next base: position 8,036 of record NZ_JBEOUR010000082.1, on the reverse strand, counting down.
CACCGGTGTGGTTCTCCCGCCCGTCGACCTCGATGATCAGACGGTCTCCGACGACGAAGTCGACACGTCCGACCCCTCCGATGTCCACTTGGCACGCGAGCACGAACCCGAGGAGATGAAGCCGGAATCGCAGCAACGATTCGAGTCCGCTCTGTGCGTCGGAGCGAGCGAGATCGACCAGCCAGCGAGCGTAGGACGGGATCGGCCGGCGGATCCGCTGCAGGGCGGAGCGACTGACGCGGCGGAGGTTGAGGGCGGACTCCAGCGATGCGAAGAACGCTTCATCGCCTTGACAGTTGTGTAGCTGGATGAGCGCGGTCTCGATGTCGACGAGACCGAGCGGAACGTCTCCGCGGAAGTAATGGCTGACGCATCGGCATCCTCCGTGCTCCAGCCGGCGCCCGCGCCGGCCGATCCATACGTGCGGCCGCGTGCCCTCGTCGAGCACCCAGATGCCGTGCGCGCGCAGAGCCGAGGTGCAGGCGAGGGCGCCGCCGTGCAGCGCGGCCTCGCGAACGTCGCTTCGTACCGAGATCGCTGCGAAGAGTCCTGGACGCACGCGTTCGATCTCTCCGCGTCTCGTGGCCTGGGAGAGGCGTTGACGGGTGACGCCGAAGCTCTGCAGCGTGGTCCCTCGCGCGATCCCGCCGAGGGTGGTGAGGACGTCGTGGGGCGAGAGCATCGACCCAGTGTCGCGGGGTCGCCGCACGGCGGCATCCGGGCCGGCCGTCCGCGCCGGCATCCGGGGAGAACTCGCAGAATCTCAGGTCTGGGGAGAGCAGGTGGGGTGCACAAAACGGGGGCCGACACGCCAGATGTCCAACCGCATGGTGTGTTGCGGCTGTGATCTGGCGTGTCGGCCCCCGAAGTGGGAGAGCGGCCCCCGGCCCCCGAAGGGGGAGAGCGGCCCCCGAAGGGGGAGAGCGGCCCCCGAAGGGGGAGAGCCGAGCCGGGGTTCCCGGGGCGTCAGCGGGAGACGATCACCCGGGGTGGGTCATCGAGAGCAGGTCGAGCTTCTCGTCGAGCTGCTCGATCGTCAGGTCGCCGCGCTCGACATAGCCGAGGTCGATCACCGCGTCGCGCACCGTGATGCCCTGGGCCACGGCGTGCTTGGCGATCTTCGCCGCCGCCTCGTAGCCGATCAGCTTGTTGAGCGGGGTGACGATCGACGGGCTCATGCCGGCGAACGCGGCGGCGCGGTCGAGGTTCGCCTGCAGGCCGTCGACGGTCTTGTCGGCGAGCACCCGCGAGGCATTGGCGAGAAGACGGATGGACTCCAGGACTGCCGTGCCCATGACGGGGATCGCGACGTTGAGCTCGAAGGATCCGGATGCTCCGGCCCAGGCGACCGTCGCGTCGTTGCCGATCACGCGTGCGCACACCATGAGCACCGCCTCGGGGACGACCGGGTTGACCTTGCCGGGCATGATCGACGACCCGGGCTGCAGGTCCGGGATGTGCAGCTCGCCGAGACCCGTGTTCGGGCCGGATCCCATCCAGCGCAGGTCGTTGTTGATCTTCGTGAGCGACACCGCGATGGTGCGCAGGGCGCCGGAGGCCTCGACGAGACCGTCGCGGTTGGCCTGAGCCTCGAAGTGGTCCTTCGCCTCGGTGATGGGCAGTTCGGTCTCGGCCGCGAGCAGCTCGATGACCTTCTGCGGGAACCCGAGCGGGGTGTTGATGCCGGTTCCGGTCGCCGTACCGCCGAGGGGCACCTCGGCGACGCGCGGGAGGGCCGACTGCACGCGCTCGATGCCCAGGCGCATCTGACGTGCATAGCCGCCGAACTCCTGGCCGAGAGTGACCGGCGTCGCGTCCATGAGGTGCGTGCGGCCGGACTTGACGGCGTCCTTCCACAGCTCCGCCTTGGCCTCGAAGGCCACGGCGAGGTGGTCGAGCGCGGGGATGAGGGTGTCGATGAGCGCCTGCGTCACGGCGATGTGCACGGAGGTCGGGAACACGTCGTTCGACGACTGCGAGGCGTTCACGTGGTCGTTGGGGTGCACGTCGGCGCCGAGGATGCGGGTCGCGAGCGTCGCGAGCACCTCGTTCATGTTCATGTTCGACGACGTCCCCGACCCCGTCTGGTAGGTGTCGACGGGGAACTCGGCGTCGTGCGCGCCGGTGGCTACCTGGTCGGCGGCCTGCGCGATGGCGTCGGCGATCGCACTGTCGAGGGTGCCGAGCTGCTTGTTGGCGAGCGCCGCAGCCTTCTTGATGCGCGCGAGGGCGGCGATCTGCGTCGACTCGAGGCCCTTGCCGGAGATCGGGAAGTTCTCCACGGCGCGCTGCGTCTGCGCACCGTACAGGGCGTTGACGGGCACCCGTACCTCACCCATGGTGTCGTGCTCGATGCGGTATTCCTGCGCTCCGCTGTGCTGGTCGGTCATTCCGAACCCTCCTTGGTTGCGGGGTGGTGCCCCTCGGTGTCGATCCCGACCGTGATGATGGGCACCGCGGTGCCCTCGGCCAGGCGGTAATTGGCGCCGACGATGCCCAGACGGCCCTCGGCGACGGCCTGGGAGATCACCTCGGACGACTGCAGCAGATCGCTGACGGTGTTGCGGAGGTGCTCCTCGCCGACGAGATCGGCGTCGATCTCGTCGACGGTGCTCCCGCCGTTCTCGACCAGCACCTTGCGCGCGGCCGGGACGATCGGGGCGATGAGCTTCCAGATGTGCGGGGGCAGGGGAGCGGCGTCGATCGCGGTCCCGTCGATCGCGGCGCGGACCGCACCGCACGAGTCGTGGGCGAGCACGACGATCAGCGGCACCTCCAGCACGGCCACGGCGTATTCGAGACTCGCGACGATCGACTCTCCGATCACCTGTCCGGCGTTGCGCACCACGAACAGGTCGCCCAGTCCGAGGTCGAAGATGATCTCGGCGGCCAGGCGCGAGTCCGAGCATCCGAACAGCGTGGCGACCGGATGCTGCGCCGCGGCCAGGTGCCTGCGGCGGGCGACGTCCTGGTTCGGGTGCTGGGGAGCGTCGTCGACGAAGCGTCGGTTGCCCTCCTGCATCTGGGTCCAGGCGGCGGTGGGCGTGAGCGCGTGGGTCATGAGGTCTCCGAGAGATCGCGGATCTGGGGGACGAGGGACTCGGCCAGCTCGGCGGTCGAATCGGCCGAGCGGGAACCGTAGAGCAGCACGTAGTCGTCTCCGGCCTGGGTGCCGATCGCGTAGGTGATGTTCTGCTTCGCACCGGCGTCGCCGAGGGGGTAGACGTCCCACTCCAGGCCGCCGATCGAGATCGTGTCGGTGGCGGCCGTGCCGTTGAGTCGCTGCGGCGCCCACGAGGAGTCGGCGTCGAACGCCTGCGCGAACTTGATGAAGCCGCGCTCGTTCTGCGCGGACGGGGCCAGGGTGACATCCCATACCGCGGTCGCGCCGCCGGTGAGGCCTGCGGCGTTGACGCGCCAGAAACCGTCGAGATCCGGCACGATCACGGCGCTTTCCACGGTGGACTCGACGTCGGCCGCGATGCCGACCATGTCGATGGTCCTGGTGGTCGCGGGCTCGCCTCGGGGAACGGCGAACACGATCACGGCGACGATGGCGAGGGTGGCGATCAGCGCCGCGACAAGGCTGCGCACCGTCTGGCTCGACCGGTAGGCCTTGCTCGAGGCGGCCTTGCGTGCGGCGGTCTCGGCCGGGGTCTCGGGGCGTCCGAGCTCGGCGACGATCGGTGCGGGCTTGTTCACGATGCGTCCTCGCCGGACGGGGCGGCGGAGTCGGATGCCTCGGTGCGGGCGGCCTCGAGCCGGCGCTTCGCGCCGAGCAGCCATTCTTCGCAGCGCGCGGCGAGCGACTCGCCTCGCTCCCAGAGGGCGAGGGACTGCTCGAGGGTGGGAGCGCCCTGCTCGAGTTCGGAGACGACCCTCACAAGCTCATCGCGAGCGGCCTCGAACGACAGGGTGTCCACAGGGGTGTCGTTCAGCGCAGTCACCCCTTCATCCTACGCCGTGCGCGGGGATCGCTCATTCGGCGGAGGGTGCCGATGCCTCGTCGATCTCGCCTTCGGAACGGGCGGCGAGGGAGCCGCGGTCGACGGTGATGGTCAGGGCGCTGCCGGCCGGCGCATCCGCGGCGTCGCGCAGGATCAGACCGCCCTCCAGATGGGCGATCGCGTAGCCGCGTGCGAGAGTGGCGGCCGGCGAGAGGGCGCGCAGCGACGCCCGCAGCTCGCTGGTCGCCCGCCCGGCGGAGTCCAGGCGCCGCGTGATCGTGTCGCGCCCTCGCGAGAGCAGCAGCCACACGTCCTGCGAGCGCGAGTCGATGATGGGATCGGGGGAGCGCAGCGCCGGGCGGGAGCGCAGCTGCTCGAGCTGGGCGATGTCGTGCGACAGCCGCTGCGTCAGCCGGCTCGTCGCCCGCGAGCGCAACTGGGCGATCAGCGCACGCTGCTCGCTGACATCCGGCACGACCCGCTTCGCCGCGTCGGTGGGCGTCGACGCCCGGAGGTCGGCGACATCGTCGAGCAGAGGGTGGTCGTTCTCATGCCCGATCGCGCTGACGACGGGGGTGGATGCCGCGGCCACGGCGCGCACCAGGCGCTCGTCGCTGAATCCGAGCAGGGTCTGCGGGTCGCCGCCACCGCGGGCGATGACGATCACATCGACGTCGGGATCGGCATCGAGCCGAGCGAGCGCGGCGAGGGTCTCGGGCACGCAGCGATCGCCCTGCACCGCCGCGTACTCGGTGCGGAACCGGACCTGTGGCCACCGCAGCTCCGCATTGCGGTGCACGTCCTTCTCCGCGTCGGACTTCTCGCCCGTGATCAGCCCGATCACGTGCGGGAGGAAGGGCAGCCGCTTCTTGCGGGCCTGATCGAACAGGCCCTCCTGGCGCAGCTGCAGCCGCAGCTTCTCCAGACGCTCGAGCTGGTCTCCCAGTCCCACGTGCTTCATGGCGGAGACCGCGAAGCTGAAGTCGCCCGCCTTCACGAAGTAGTCCGCCTTGACCGCCGCGACGACGTGGTCACCGACAGCGAGGTCCCCGGGGATCCGGGGGCGCACGCTCGACCAGATCCGGATCGAGATCTGAGCATCCGAGCGGGTGTCCTTGAGGCGGGCGAAGATGTTGCCGCCTCGCACGTTCCACGACGTGATCTCGCCCTCGACCCACACGGTGTTCCAGCGCGCGATGAAGTCGCGGATCGTGCCGTTGAGCCGGGCGACCGAGGTCGGAGCATCCGCCGTCGAGTCGCGCGGAGCGACCGCATCCGCCGGGGGAGTCTCACCCGGGCCCGTGGACGCTTCGAAGACCGTCATCCGCTCAGTGCACCTTCCCGCTCCTGCTCAGGTTCTCGGCGGTAGAATTGGCGTGTGACCTCGACTGCCGTTCATCTGCCCCTTCCGCGCGTTCCACGAGTACGTGGGGCGGCGGGGCGGCTTCAGGATAACCCGGTGGCGGGCAACAAGCGTGTTCTGCTCGCCGCTCCTCGCGGGTACTGCGCCGGCGTCGACCGCGCGGTGGTCGCCGTCGAGAAGGCGCTGGAGCGCTATGGAGCCCCCGTGTACGTGCGCAAGCAGATCGTGCACAACATCCACGTGGTGACCGAGCTCGAGGACAAGGGTGCGATCTTCGTCGAGGAGGTCGATGAGGTCCCCGAGGGCGCTCACGTCGTCTTCAGCGCCCACGGGGTCTCGCCCGCGGTCGTCGATGCCGCATCCGACCGCGGACTGCATGCCATCGATGCGACCTGCCCCCTGGTCACGAAGGTGCACCGCGAGGCCGTGCGCTTCGCACGCGACGACTTCGAGATCCTGCTCATCGGCCATGAGGGACATGAGGAGGTCGAGGGCACGGCGGGCGAGGCGCCTGAGCATGTCACGATCGTGAACTCGCCAGACGAGGCCGACACGGTCCAGGTGAAGGACCCGTCGAAGGTCGTGTGGCTCTCGCAGACCACTCTGTCGGTCGACGAGACGATGGAGACGGTCAACCGTCTGCGCGCCCGCTTCCCCGAGATGCACAATCCCCCGTCCGACGACATCTGCTACGCGACGCAGAACCGCCAGGTCGCGATCAAGAAGGTCGCGGCGAACGCCGATCTCGTGATCGTCGTCGGATCGTCGAACTCCTCGAACTCGGTGCGACTGGTCGAGGTCGCCCTCGAGTACGGAGCGAAGGCCGCCTACCGGGTGGACTACGCCGAAGAGGTCAAGCAGGAGTGGCTCGACGGCGTCGCCACGGTGGGCGTCACCAGCGGCGCCTCGGTCCCCGAGGTTCTCGTGCGCGAGGTGCTCGACGCGCTCGACGGCGCGGGCTACCGCGATGTCGAAGAGGTCAAGACGGCGGAGGAGGACCTCATGTTCTCGCTGCCGAAGGAACTGCGACAGGACGCCTCCGGCCAGCGCGACGCTCGTGCGTTGGGTGGACGCGCTTCCGGCGGAGGCGCCTGACGGTGCCCGGCACCGAGGCGGCGCCGACCCTCATCGGGTCGGTCCAGCGTGCGCTGCGACTCGTCGACATCGTCGCGAACTCCCCCCGCCCCGTGCCGGTCAAGACCCTCGCGATGCTCACCGGCCTCACGCAGGGCACCACGTACAACCTCGTGCGCACGCTGATCCACGAGGGATACCTCGCCACCGAGCCCGAGGGGCTGGTGCTCGGGGAGCACTTTCCGATGTTCCAGTCGCGTCCGGATGCCGGCGGTGTCCTTCTCGCGCGAGTGCGCGTCGCGCTGCGTCAGGTCACCGAAGACGTCGGCGCCACCGCGTATCTGTCGAGGTATCACGAGGGCGAGGTGCATCTGATCGACATCGTCGATGCCGCGGAACGGCCGCGGATCGATCTGTCGGTCGCCCTCGAGTCGAGCGCGCACGCCACGGCGCTGGGCAAGCAGATCCTCACCGACCTCACCGGTGCCGAGCGTCTCGACTATCTGTCGCGCCACCGTCTGGAGGAACTGACACCCCGCACGATCAAGGACCCGCGCGCGCTGCTGGCGGAGCTCGAACGGTCGCCGGGGTTCACGGTGGACCGCGAGGAGTACGCGATCGGCAATGCCTGCGTCGCTGTCCCCGTGATCGCGCCGAACATCCGGGCGTCCCTGGCGATCTCGCTCCCCGTCGAGCAGGCGCACGCGGGGCGTGGTCTCGTGGCGACGCTCACGCGGACCGCACGGCGACTCGCCCTGCAGCTGGGTGCGGACGGCTTGACCGGGGGAGCCCCCGGACTGAGCGCCGCCGTCTGAGCGCGTTCTTCACTATCTGAAGAACTGCCACTAGCGGATCGGCACGCGCTTTCCTAGAGTGTTGAGGGTAGTCGCATGTGCAAACGGCACTACAGGTGACGGAACGTCCCCAGCGTTCCTCGCCCACTTGGATGACGAGCGTCCCCAGCGCTCCGAGTCCGCGGCCCCGAGGAGTCCCCACTTCTCCGGGGCCGCCATCATTTTCGGGGCCTGCATCCTGAGAGTCGTGCAGAGGCCGGACGGATAGCATGTCGGGATGACGGACCAGCGGCCGCAGTACGGCGAAATCGCGACCATCGAAGAGCAGCGCCGAGCAGCAGGGCTGCCGCCGCTCGGCGAGGTTGCGCCGCCGACTCCCGCCGAGGCCGTGCCCGGCGCCGGGACGGAAGCTCCGAGGGCGGGTGGCCGCACGGATGCGCCTCGCCGGCGCCCTGTCGACCGTCTCGTCACCATCGCTCTGCTCGCTTACGGCCTGGTGAACGTCGCCGTGACCGCGGTGTCGTACCTCGACTTCTCGACTGCGATGAATCAGATGATGGACGCGCTCGGCGTCGACGGCGAGTTCACGAACTATGCGCAGGGCAAGCTCTGGGGGACCATCGCCTCGATCGTCCTCATCGTCGGATGGTCGCTCACGGCGATGTTCTCGGTCCGCCGTCTGCGCAGCGGCAAGGTGGCGTGGTGGGTGCCCCTGGCCGGCGGTGCCGTGACCCTGCTGGTGGCGTCGGTCTGCGCGGCGATCCCGCTGATGAACGACCCGGCGTTCATCGACTTCGTCGCGAAGACCACCGGGCAGTAGCGCCGATCACACGACGATGCCCCCGACCGGATCGGTCG
>NZ_JBEOUR010000081.1:0-13647 GCF_040302605.1 Microbacterium sp. NPDC097977 | reverse complement strand
CGGTGATCAGACCGCGGTGGGCGAGGACTCGGGGGTGTCGCGCCTTCTCGAAGTACGGGTGCGTCACGCGCCCGGGTAGTTCGTCGGCGGCTGGCCGGGCTTGGGGGTGAATGCGCTTCCGATGCCCTTGAGCGCCTCGGTGAGCTCGCTCGGGATGATCCAGAGCTTGTTCGACTGCCCCTCACTGATCTTCGGCAGCATCTGCAGGTACTGGTAGGCGAGGAGCTTGTCGTCGGGCTCGCCCTGGTGGATGGCCGTGAAGACGTTCTGGATGGCCTCCGCCTCGCCCTGCGCACGCAGAACGGCGGCCTGCTTGTCGCCCTCGGCGCGCAGGATCTCGGCCTGACGTGCACCCTCGGCTTCGAGGATCGCGGACTGCTTCGTGCCCTCCGCCGTGAGGATCGCGGCACGGCGGTCACGCTCTGCACGCATCTGCTTCTCCATGGAATCCTGGATGGACAACGGCGGGTCGATCGCCTTGAGCTCGACACGACCGACGCGGATGCCCCACTTGCCGGTCGCCTCGTCGAGCACGACACGGAGCTGGCCGTTGATGTTGTCTCGGCTGGTCAGAGCCTCTTCGAGGTTGAGGCCACCCACGACGTTTCGGAGGGTGGTCGTCGTCAGCTGCTCGACGGCACCGAGGTAGTTGGCGATCTCGTAGGTGGCCGCGCGGGCGTCGGTCACCTGGAAGTAGACCACGGTGTCGATCGAGACGACGAGGTTGTCCTCGGTGATGACCGGCTGAGGCGGGAACGAGACGACCTGCTCGCGCATGTCGATCAGCGGACGCAGGCGATCGATGAACGGCACCAGGATGTTGAGTCCCGGCATGAGCGTCTTGTGATAGCGGCCGAGGCGCTCCACCACACCGGCCGTGGCCTGAGGGATGATGCGGATGGATCGGGCCAATGTGACCAGCACGAAGATGATCACTGCGATGACGAAGACCCACAGGATCGCGGTGGGGATGAACGAGGCGTCGTTCACGGGGTACTCCTACTCGTTGACGGGGCGGACGGTCGCGGTCGCCCCGTTGATCGCGATGACGGCGATCGGGGAACCCTGCGGGATGGGGACGGGGGTCGCGGCGCGTGCGGTCCATGTGTCGCCGTTGCTGAGCTTGACCTGCCCGGAGATCTGAGTGATGTCGTGCAGCGCGAAGCCGCGGAGGTCGAGCAGGGCGTCGACGTTCGATTTCGTCGGATCCTCACCGCGCCGCAGCCGCTTCAGAAGCGGTGGACGGAGAAGAAGGATGAACAGCGCCGCCGCTCCGGCGGCGATGATCACCTGTGCCCAGATCGGCAGTCCGACGAGGTCGGTCACCAGTCCGATGGCGGCGCCGAAGCTCAGCATCAGGAAGGTGAAGTCGAGCGTCAGCATCTCGATCACCAGGAAGACGGCGATGAGGATCAGCCAGCCGATCCACGCCCATTGGTCGATGAACTCGACGGATGTCGCGAAGTTGTCCATTCGGCCTCCTTTGGCGTCAACCTATCATGCGGGTGCGACGCCGACGGGGTCCTCGCGGGCGGTCTTGGTAGTCTGGGAAGGCCGCGTGATCGCGGCGTTTCGCGCATCAAGAGGAGTCACAGTGACCGACGTTCTTCCCGCAGGTTCCCTCGACGGCAAGGTCGCGCTCGTCACGGGCTCGTCCCGCGGCATCGGCGCCGACACCGTTCGGTATCTGGCAGAGGCCGGTGCGGACGTCGTCATCAACTTCCGCAACAAGGCGCCTCGGGCGGAGAAGCTCGCGACCGAACTGCGCGCCCTCGGTCGCCGCGTGCTCGTCGTGGGCGCCGACCTCACGGACCCGTCGTCGGTCGCCGAGATGTTCGACGCCGTCAGCGCAGAATTCGGCCGCCTCGACGTACTGGTGCTCAATGCCTCGGGCGGCATGGAGTCGGGAATGGCGGCCGACTACGCGCTGACCCTGAACCGCGACGCCCAGCTGAGCGTTCTCGACGCGGCGACCCCGTTGCTGGGCGACGGCGCACGCGTGGTGTTCGTCACCAGCCACCAGGCGCACTTCATCCGCACGACGCCCACGATGCCGGAGTACGAGCCCGTCGCTCTCTCCAAGCGTGCGGGCGAGGACGCCCTGAGGGAGCGCATCCCCGCACTCGCAGAGAAGGGGGTGGGCTTCACCGTCGTGTCCGGGGACATGATCGAGGGCACCATCACCGCGACGCTGCTGGAGCGGGCCAACCCCGGCGCGATCGCCGAGCGCCGTGAATCGGCCGGCAAGCTGTACAACGTGTCGGAGTTCGCGGCCGAGGTGGCCCGCGCTGCGATCGACGCCGTGCCCTCGGACAACACCCGTCTCGTCGGAGATGTGAGCGCATTCGCCTCCGAGTGAGCCGAGGACCACGATGAAGGCCCCGTCCGGATCGGGCGGGGCCTTCATCGTGCAGGGGAGAGGTCAGCTCGCGGCGTCGCTCCGGGCAGCTGCGACGTTCTTCGCATCCTTCCCGAGCGTGATCGCGCGGACGATCTGCACGAGACCTAGTGCGACGAGCGAGACCCCCAGCACCAGCCACAGCACGGCTGCGGCGTAGAGCGGCGAGAAGAGCACCACGATTCCGGCGACGATGCTGAGCAGCGCATAGAGCAGCGTCCATACGCGCGAGCCGTCCTGTCCGAGCAACGACAGCGCGACCACACCGTCGACGATCCAGCTGATGCCGATGAGGATCACCACGACGAGCGCGAGGGTCGCGGCGGCCACACCGAGGTTCGCGAAGGCGATCACGCCCGCCACGATGTAGATCAGGCCGAGCACGATGTGGCCGATCCGGGCCCAGCCGCCCTCGATGCGAGAGAAGACGGCCAGTCCGATGTAGACGAGACCGGCGACGACGAGATACGACGCGAAGATGCCGGTGACGATGACGGCGGACTTGACGGGCCATACCAGCAACACGATGCCGGCCAGGAGGGCGATCACGCCCGAGACCGCGAGGACGATGCGGATGGACTTGACGAGGGAACCGGCTCCTACGGCGAGCGGATCGGTCATGGGGGATCCTTTCTGAGAATTGCCAGTGCGCGATGGTCACAGGGTATCCCTGTAGAGGACCCCATGGGGGTCGAGTGACTCGCGTCGACGCGGGACGTCGTGTCCCGACATGTCGCGTGACAGTATCTATTCGTGAGCGCCGACGACGATGCACGACTCCGCGAACTCGTCGTCATGCGTCGGGTCCGGGATCGCATCGATCGCGAGTACGCGCTGCCCCTCGACGTCGAGGCGCTGGCGAGAGGCGTGCACATGTCGGCGGGCCATCTCAGCCGCCGCTTCAAGGAGACGTACGGCGAATCACCGTACTCGTATCTGATGACGCGCCGGATCGAGCGCGCCATGGCGCTGCTCAGGCGCGGCGACCTCTCGGTGACGGAGGTCTGCGTCGCGGTGGGGAGCTCGTCGCTGGGAACGTTCAGCACCAGATTCACCGAGCTGGTCGGTGTCTCACCCCGGGTGTACCGTGAACGCGCCGCCACTCTCGACGGCATCCCGACCGTCCATGCCAAGCACGTCATCAGACCGATCAGGAATCAAGAAGCACCGCGCCCGGAGACCCACCTAACCTGAGCCCATGAACATCAGCATCCACTACGCGTTCCTTCCGCACACGGATGCCGAGGCAGCCCTCGGCTTCTACCGCGACGCCCTCGGATTCGAGGTGCGCAACGACGTCGGCTACGACGGCCTGCGCTGGCTGACCGTCGGCCCGGAGGGGCAGCCCGAGACGTCGATCGTGCTGCATCCGCCCGCCACCGACCCCGGGATCACCGAGGGCGAACGACGGACCATCCTCGAACTGATCGCGAAGGGCAGCTACGGCGCGCTGACCCTCGCGAGCGACGACCTCGATGCCCTGTTCGACCGCCTCGTCGCTCACGGGGCCGATGTCGTGCAGGAGCCGCTCGACCAGCCATACGGTGTGCGGGACTGCGCGTTCCGCGATCCGGCGGGCAATCTTCTCCGTATCAACCAGGCCGGCTGACCCGACCACCGACTCCACCCGAGGACGATCATGACCCATGCCGCAGACGGCCACGACCTGATCCGCGTTCAGGGCGCGCGCGAGAACAACCTCAAAGACGTCAGCGTCGAGATCCCGAAGCGCCGCCTCACCGTGTTCACCGGGGTCTCCGGGTCGGGCAAGAGCTCCCTCGTCTTCGACACCATCGCGGCGGAGTCGAGACGGATGATCGACGAGACGTACAGCGCGTTCGTGCAGGGATTCATGCCCTCGGTGCCCCGACCGGACGTCGACGTGCTCGAAGGGCTCACGACCTCCATCATCGTCGACCAGGAACGGCTGGGCGCGAACCCGCGCTCGACCGTGGGCACGGTCACCGATGCGAACGCGATGCTGCGGATCCTCTTCAGCAAGCTCGGCCGGCCGCACATCGGAGGACCGACCGCGTTCTCCTTCAACATCCCGACGCAGAAGGCCAGTGGTGTCATGACGGGGCCGAGCGGGGAGAAGAAGATCGTCAAGGACGCGATCTACCTCGGCGGCATGTGTCCTCGGTGCGAGGGCAGGGGAGCGGTGTCCGACCTCGACCTCGCACAGATCATCGACGAATCGAAGTCGCTCGACGGAGGCGCCATCATGGTCCCCGGCTATACCGCCGACGGATGGATGGTGAAGGGCTTCTCCGGTTCGGGGTTCTACCCGCCAGACATGCCGATCGCCGAGTTCACCGACAAGCAGAAGCACCTGCTGCTCTACGGCGCGGTCACGAAGGTCAAGATCTCGGGCATCAACATGACCTACGAAGGGCTGATCCCGAAGATCACCAAGTCGATGCTCTCGAAGGACCTCGATGCGCTGCAACCGCACATCCGTGCGTTCGTCCAGCGCGTCGCGACCTTCGCCACCTGCCCCGAGTGCGAGGGCACGCGCCTCACCGCAGGCGCGCGATCCTCGAAGATCGAGGGCATCAGCATCGCGGACGCCTGTCGGATGCAGGTGACCGATCTCGCCGCATGGGTGCGGAACCTGGAGCTGCCCGAAGCCGCACCGCTCCTCGAGGCTCTGCGCGCGAACCTCGAGGCCTTCGTGACGCTCGGGCTCGGGTATCTGAGTCTGGATCGTCCCTCGGGGACGCTGTCCGGGGGAGAGGCGCAGCGCATCAAGATGCTCCGTCACCTCGGCTCCTCTCTCACCGATGTCACCTATGTCTTCGACGAGCCGACCATCGGACTGCATCCGCACGACATCGAGCGCATGAACTCCCTGCTGCTGCGCCTGCGCGACAAGGGCAACACGGTCCTCGTCGTCGAGCACAAACCGGAGACCATCGCGATCGGCGATCACGTGGTCGATCTCGGACCGGGTGCGGGCAGCGCCGGTGGCGAGATCTGCTTCCAAGGCACGGTCGAGGGGCTCAGATCGAGTGGGACGCGCACCGGGATCCATCTGGACGACCGCTCCACGCTCAAGACGTCGGTCCGCGACGCCACGGGAACCATCGAGGTGCGGGGGGCGACGGCCAACAACCTCCAGGACGTCGATGTCGACATCCCCACCGGCATCCTCACGGTCGTCACCGGCGTGGCGGGCTCTGGAAAGAGCTCGTTGATCCACGGCTCGGTCTCGAGACGCGACGGCGTCGTCTCGATCGATCAGAGTGCGATCAAGGGGTCTCGACGCAGCAACCCGGCCACCTATACGGGGTTGCTCGAGCCGATCCGCAAGGCATTCGCGAAAGCCAACGGAGTGAAGCCCGCACTGTTCAGCGCCAACTCCGAAGGCGCGTGTCCGACCTGCAAGGGAGCCGGGGTGATCATCACCGAACTCGGGTTCATGGACACGATCGAGACGCCGTGCGAGGACTGTGGCGGCAAGCGTTTCCAGGCGTCGGTCCTGGAATACACCCTGGCGGGGAAGGACATCACCGAAGTGCTGGACCTCCCCGTGTCCGAGGCCAAGGCGTTCTTCTCCGACGGGGAGGCGAGGATTCCCGCCGCTGTGGCGATACTCGGCCGACTCGATGACGTCGGGCTCGGCTACCTGTCGCTCGGACAGCCGTTGTCGACCCTGTCGGGAGGCGAGCGTCAGCGCATCAAGCTGGCGATCCAGATGGGGGAGAGGGGTGACACCTACGTGCTCGACGAGCCGACCACCGGGCTGCACCTGGCCGACGTCCGGAACATCCTCGGACTCCTCGATCGTCTCGTGGAGTCGGGGAAGACGGTGATCGTGATCGAGCACCACCAGGCGGTGATGGCGCACGCCGACTGGATCATCGACATCGGTCCCGGTGCAGGGCACGACGGCGGACGCGTGGTGTTCGAAGGCCGTCCGGAAGACCTGGTGGCGTCGAGATCCACACTGACCGGCGAACATCTGGCCGCATACGTCGGCCGGTGAGGGCTCTGCGGTCCGGGGTCAGTCCTTGCGCGCGACGATCGTGAAAGTGCACGGGATCAGGTCGCGCTCGGCCTCCGGCCAGGCGTAGCCCCGCGGAACCTCCACCATGCGCGGGCTGAAACGCCAGGGGAGCGTGCGGCCCTCGTCGAAGTGCAGAAGGCGAAGGCCGGCTCGGAGGAGTGCTCCGAGTATCTCCGACAGCGGGTGCGGCCACTCATAGGTACGTGGATGAGCGACTGTGCCGTCGCCGGCATACGTGGACTCGTCGTCCCACTGCTGGGCGCGTCCGTCGCCGAAGTAGGCGTAGCGCGTGGTCATCTCCTCCGCGTCCTCGTCCAGCGCCAGCAGCGCCGGGTGCCCGTCGCGAATGAAGAACGTCCCGCCGGGGCGCAGCAGCGCGACGATCTGCGCCGCCCAGCGATCGAGATCCTGCAGCCAGCAGATCGTTCCGATGCTCGTGTAGACCACATCGAAGTCACCCGGTACCGCGTTGCGGGCCTCGAGGACATCGGTCCGGACCCAGGACGCCGCGACTCCGGTGCGTTCGGCGAGAGCGGCTGCCGCTCGCAACGCGGGCTCGGAGAAATCCACGCCGGTCACGTGAGCACCGGCACGAGCCAGCGAGATCGTGTCGGTGCCGATGTGACACTGCAGATGGCAGACGTCGAGACCTGACAGGCTTCCGCCCGGCACGAAACGATCGAGCACCGGCAGGTCGTCACTCACGACGTCGCTGAGATGGTTCGGGTCGTCGAACGCATCCAGCCCGTATGCCGCTTCGTGGAGCGGCACACGATCATCCCAGTTCTGCAGATTCGCCGTGCGTGCGGCTTCCCAGTCGATCTCGACGTTCTGTGCGTTCACGCGTCGAGCCTATCGACAGCCCCGATCGACGTGGTCGCGGTAGAGCCGATAATGCACATTATGTCAGATCAAGAACTGCCGCCCCCCTCAGGGCCGATGGTGGCGGGAAGATCTCGCGGTGTCGATGCCTGCTCTCGTGTGCAGCATCAGTCAGCTCTTCATGCGGCGTGCGTGCGTGCGTGCTTTCATCCGGTTGCCGCAGACTGCCATGGAGCACCACTTGGCGGTGCCGGGGCGACTGTGATCGACCAGGAAACGGGTGCACTCCTCATTCGCGCATGCTCGGAGGCGATCGGGGAACTCCGTGATCACCGTCGACCAGGCCAGCACGGCCTCGACGGCGAGGCGGTGGTCGTCGGGAACGCGAAGGTCCCAGGCCACCCCGTTCGGGGTCATGCGCGGCGTCCGCACGGCCTCGTCGAGGATGTCGGTCAGCTCGCCGACGGCGGCTCCCTCGTCTTCGCGGACCATCGTCTGCAATGCCTGACGCGCGCGCCTCAGGCGTACCAGCTCACTCGCCGATCCCGTTCCGCCCCAGGTGCGCGCCAGGTCTCGCCCGGCCGCCCCCTCGAGGCCGTCGGTCGGCCTTCCCTCGATCATGGGCGCGCTGTTCAAAAGGCTCAGCAGCAGCTCCTCGTCGCTCAGCACTTCTCCCCCGCTCTCCCGCGCCCTTTGGCGCGATGGATCCATGCTAGCGTCTGTCTAACCAGTAAAACAACTTAAAGAGGTTAGTACCATGGTCACCGTCCACCACCGCACCGTCTCCGTCGACGGACTCGATGTCTTCTACCGTGAAGCCGGCCCTGCCGACGCCCCTGTACTCCTGCTCCTGCACGGGTATCCGACCAGCTCCCACATGTTCCGGCACCTCATCCCCGCGCTGGCCGATCGTTACCGCGTCATCGCTCCGGACCACATCGGCTTCGGTCGTTCCTCAGCCCCCTCTGTCGACGAGTTCGAGTACACCTTCGCGGCCCTCGCACAGGTGACCGGCGGGTTCCTCGCGACCATCGGCGTGACGCAGTACACGATCTACGTCCAGGACTACGGCGCCCCGATCGGCTGGCGCCTGGCACTCGCCGACCCCGCTGCCGTCGTCGGGGTCATCTCCCAGAGCGGCAACGCGTACGAAGAGGGTTTCGTGCCCGGCTTCTGGAACCCGATCTGGACCGACGGCGCCGAACGGACCGCCGCGACGCGCGACGCGCTGCGTCCCGCCCTCGGCCGGGACGCCGTCGAATGGCAGTACACGCACGGCGTCCCGGACCCGACCACCGTGGACCCCGACGCCTGGGAGCACGACCTCGCGCTCCTCGCCCGCGACGGACAGGACGACGTGCAGCTGGCGCTCTTCCGCGACTACACCACCAACCGGGACCTCTATCCCGAGGTGCACGCCTGGCTCCGCACCTCGCAGGTGCCGGTGCTCGCGATCTGGGGGCGCAACGACGAGATCTTCGCCGCCGCCGGCGCCACGGCATTCCTCCGCGACGCTCCGCACGCTCGTGTCGAGCTCATCGACGGCGGACACTTCCTCCTCGAATCCGACCTCGACCGCGTCACCGGGACGATCAGGAGCTGGCTTCAGAACGACTGACCCGAACGCGCTCGTCGGCGGGATCCGAGCACCCCGGTGCTCCCCCGAGCGACCTGGTCGCCGGACGTGAGATCGAGCGGCCACGTCCGGCCACCAGGGAATCCTCATCGCCTGCCGCAGCGACGATCGAGCACGAGGCGTCCTGTCGGTCACCAGGGTGTGCCGTCGAGGTCGATGTCTCCGAGCGGCCATCGAGGCGCGTCCCCGCGGGGGTCCGCGACGGCGGCGAAGACGAGGATCGGCCCGCCGGACGACGTCACGGTCTTCGTCGCGTCGGCCATCGACACGTGACGCTCCACCGCGTGCACCCGCGACCAGCCGGTGCGCTCGTAGAACGCGGCGACCTCGTCGCGGCACCCGAGATAGCCGAACTCGACCCGCTCGTCGCCACGCATCGCCTGCTGGGCGTGAGACATCACTCGACGGCCGACACCGTCGGAGCGCCAGTCGGGATGCACCAGGACTCCCCCGGTTCCCGCGACCCGGACCTCGGCCCGGCCGACCCGGATGACGCGACGCTGGAATCCGACGTGCGCGACCGCTCTGTTCCCGCGGAAGATCGTCGTGTGCACGTCCGCCGGGGAGTACCCGTACGGACGGTCAGGATCCCACTCTCCGTGCGTCACGCGATACTCGCTGTCGAACAGCTCGCGCAGCGCCGCAACGTGCGATTCGGACAGAGCGGAATGCTCGACGACGGCGACGCGCTCACTCATGCGATCCTGCGCTCTCGGAGATGGGGAGAGGTCACACCTCTACCCTGCCATCACTGTGCGGCCCAAACCCCCAGCTCATTGCCGCTCGGATCGAGGAAGTGCAGACGTCGACCACCCGGGAACTCGTACGGGCCCTGCGTCACGGAGCCGCCGGCGTCGGTGATCGCGGCCTGCGTCGCGTCGAGGTCGTCGGAATAGAGGAGGACCAGAGGTCCGCCGGCAGGCCTGGCCTGATCGGAGAGCAGCAGGCCTCCCACCTCGGACCCGTCGCCGGTGGGTGAGGCGATGCCGGCGTAGGCGGGACCGTAGTCGACGAAGACCCACCCGAAGGTGTCGCCGTAGAACCGCTTCGCGGCTTCGAGGTCGTTCACGACGAGCTCGACGTAGTCGATGGAGTGATGCACCGGTGCAGGAGTCATACGGCCACGGTAGCCCCGGCATCCGACATCCGGAAGGGCGCGTCACAAGCATCGGAACGCGCGAGAGCGCCGCCGACCGGGAGTACCGTGGAAGGGTGCAACAGGTTCCCCGCTCCCCCGTGACCGACCCGGGGTGGAGGGCCTGGCTCATCTGGGGTGTGGGCGTGGCCGCCTACGTTCTCGCGATCACCAACCGCACCTCGTTGGGCGCTGTCGGAGTCGAGGCAGCCGACCGGTTCCACGCCGACGCCTCGACGCTCGCGCTCTTCGCCGTGGTGCAGCTCGCGGTCTACGGCGGCATGCAGATCCCCATCGGCATCCTGCTCGACCGCTTCGGGTCCCGCCCCATCATGACGATCGGCATGCTCCTGATGGCCGCCGGTCAGCTCACCATGGCCCTCTCCCCCAGCATCGGCGTCGCGGTCTTCGCCCGAATCCTCCTCGGTGCGGGAGATGCGGCGATCTTCCCGGCCGTGCTGCGACTCGTCGCCACCTGGTTCCCCGCCCAGCGCGGCCCTCTCATGGTCCAGTTCACCGGCATCATCGGTCAGGCAGGGCAACTCGTCGCGCTCGTCCCGCTCGCCGCCCTCCTGCACGCGACCTCGTGGACGATCACGTTCGGCAGCATCGCCGGTCTGGGGGTGCTCTTCACGATTCTCGTCGCGCTCCTGATCCGCAACCACCCGGCGGAGCGCGGGGCCGACGTCTCTGTGGACACCGACACGGGCGTGATCCGCGTCGTCACCTCGTCGATCGACACGGGCGTCGGCATCCGCGCCGCCTGGGCGCACCCCGGGACCCGACTCGCGTTCTGGTCGCATTTCACGTCGCCGTTCGCGGGCACCGCGTTCATCCTGCTCTGGGGGATGCCGTTCCTCACCGCGGCCCAGGGGCTGGACACCGCGCACGCCGCGGGGATCATCTCTGTGTATGTCATCGCCGGCATGGCGCTCGGCCCGATCATCGGCGACCTGTCGAGGCGGTTGCCGAACCAGCGCTCGCTCGCACTCGTGCTCCCTGCGGTCGGCGTGCAGGTGGGCGCATGGATCGCCGTTCTCGCGCTGCCGGGCCCCGCGCCCCTCTGGCTGCTCTACGTGCTCGCCGTCGCGCTCGCGACCGGCGGCCCCGCGAGCATGATCGCCTTCGACCATGCGCGCACCCACAACCCGTCGCACCGACTGAGCACCGCGACCGGGGTGACGAACGCCGGGGGCTTCGTCGCCGCGCTGATCGCGATCTGGCTGATCGGGCTCGCACTCGACGTCCAGGGCGCCGGAACCCCCGAGACGTACTCGTTCGAGGCGTTCCGCATCGCCTTCCTGATGCCGATCCCGCTCTGGATACTCGGCGTCGTCTTCATCGTGATCGAACGCAAGCGGACACGCATCCGCATGGGCCTGGATCCCGAGAAGCATCGCTGACCGCTCGTAGGATGTCGCTCATGCCTTCGCCCTATTCCTTCTCGACCGACACCGCGACGATCGATCGCCCCCTGGTGCACCGCTGGCTCAGTGAGGAGTCGTACTGGGCGAGAGGACGCGCCCGCGAGACGCAGGATGCCGCGATCGACGCGTCCCGCAACTACTCGGTTCGGGATGCCGACGGCCGGCAGGTCGCGTATGCGCGCGTCGTGACCGACGGCGTCACGTTCGCCTGGCTCTGCGATGTGTTCGTCGACGAGACGGCGCGGGGCGAGGGCATCGGACGGCTGATCGTCGAGGGCGTCATCGACGACCTGCAGCACTCGTCCACCGTGAAGCGCATCGTGCTGGCTGCGAGCACCGCGAGCGGCCTGTACGAGAAGTTCGGATTCGCCGAGTCCTCGGGCCCCAGCCGCTATCTCATCCGCCCCATGGACCGGTGAGGATCATCCTGCCTCCCTCGTGGCCGGACCCGCAGCGCTGATCGATCAGCGGCCGGGGCGACGCAGCGGAGTCCAGCCGAACGGCACCGGGCCGTCGAACGCGGCACGCTCGCGGTCCGCGCGCTCCGACCACCCCTGAGCTTCGCCCGGCGTGTCGAAAGCGCCCCTGGCGACGCGCAGCCCCACGTCGTCCTGCGCGGTGCGGGGCGCTCCCCCGCGACGGACCGATGCCCGCACGCTCCAGGCGTCGTCGGCGAAGCCCCCACCACGGAACACGCGATAGTCGTCGTAGCGTGCGGGATCCAAGAGGTCCCAGCACCACTCCCACACATTGCCGAGGGTGTCGAACAGCCCGTACAGGTTCGGCAGGCGTGAGCCCACGTCCTGGGCTGACGAGACACCGTCGGCGCTCGTCCACGCGGCGTCCGCGAGCGGTGCGTAGTGCGGACCGGTCGAACCCGCGCGGCAGGCGTACTCCCACTCGGCCTCGGTCGGCAGACGGTAGCCATCGGCCGTCACGTCCCACGCGACGACCTCTCCGTCAAACCGATATACCGGATCGAGGCCCTCCCACTCGGACGCGGCGTTGCAGAAGTGGACGGCGCGCAGCCAGCTCAGCTCCACAGCGGGACGTCGCGGATGGCGTGAGGGAATCGGGAGGATTTCGGCCAGCTGCTCCTCGGTGATCGGGAAAGCCGCGATCTCGAAGTCGTCGACGCTCACCACGCGCTCCACTTTGCGGCGGGCATCGTGCAGGGTCACCGAGCCGCCACGGATGCGGCGCATCTCGATGTCGGTCACGCGCCGGGCACCCGCTCGACCCAGTCGGGGTACTTGGCTGTGCGCCCGTCGCCGGACGAGGTGCGAGTGACACGGCGTCGCACCCAGGGTCCGACGAACTGGCGATAGTAGGCGATCCCGGCAGGCCCGGCGGCCGCGAGCGAGGTCGGCGACCACCACGTCGCCGGCGGCTCGAATCCGAGCCCCTGCAGCACCCGCGCGGCGACACGGTGATGGCCGGCCGCGTTCATGTGCAGGCGGTCCTCCGACCAGTACTTCGCGTCGGACAGCTCGCTGTCCGGCCAGTTCAGCGCGCGCACGACGTCATCGCGGCCCTCGACTCGCCTCAGCACCGCATCGGAGAGCTGATCCCCGCGGCGCTGCACGAGAGAGCCCATCGGCAGCTGACCGCTCGGATTCGCGCCGGACAGCAGGATCAGCGTCACGCCCGCCTCGTCGCATCGACGCAGCACGCGGCTGAACGCATCGGCGATGTGCTCGAGATCGGTGCGCGGTCGGAGCATGTCGTTGCCCCCGCCGTTGAACGACAGATGCGTGGGTCGCAACGCGAGCGCGGGTTCGAGCTGCTGCTCGACGATGGGCCAGGCCAGCCGGCCGCGGATCGCGAGGTTCGCGTAGCTGATCGGGTGACCGGATGCATCCGCCCACCCCTGGGCCACGAGGTCCGCCCATCCGCGTTCGCTGCCGTCCGGGAGCACATCACCCACGCCCTCCGTGAAGGAGTCTCCGATGGCCACATAGCGCACGTCTGTCACCCCGACAGCCTATTCCCGCCAGCGGTGCGAGGACGCCTCACCGGTCGTCGAGCGCCTCTCCCCTGCGGTCGACGAGTCCCCAGGCAGCCACCGCAGCGGCGACGAAGCACGCTCCGAAGACGGCGAACAGGACGGGCGCTCCCCCGGCGACGAGCAGCACCGGCACCGCCAGAGGCGCGATGATCGAGGCGATGCGGCCGATGCCTGCGGCCCACCCGGCCCCGGTGCCGCGCAGCGAGGTCGGG